>JBIKXN010000095.1:0-10035 GCA_044355765.1 Alphaproteobacteria bacterium | reverse complement strand
ACCACGAAGCGGTCCTGGTGCGGGTAGAGCGCGAAGACGCGCTCTCCGGCCCGCTCGCCGGACTCGATCACGCCGACGGCGGCGTAGCCGTATTTCACCGGAAAGGGGAAGCTGCCGTCCTGGAAGGGGCAGCGCATGCGCGCGAACTCGCTCGCAGGCACGCCGCCGCGCAGGACGAGCCGCTCGGTGCCGCGGCTGACGCCGCTGGCGACCATCCGCACCGCGACGTCCTGCGGACCGGGTGCGGGCACGTCGACGGGCCGCAGCTCGCCGCGGCCGGGCGCGACCGACCAGAACGCGCGGGCCGCGGTCACGTCAGCCGCAGTTCGTAGAGCGTATCCTCTCCCAGCGCGATGCGCCGGTGCGCCGGGCGCAGGGCGTTCTCGATCCGGTCGACGGGCGGCAGCGTCACGCCGTGGCGGCCGGCCCCGATCAGCAGCGGCGCCACCATCACATGCAGCAGGTCGAGGGCGCCGGCGGCGAGGAACCGCGAGACCGTGACGCCGCCGCCCTCGATCAGCACGCGATGGGCGCCGCGACGCGCGAGCAGGGCCAGGACATCCGCCGGCACGATGCCCGCGCCGTCGTCCGCCGGCGACAGCACGACGGCCTCCGCCCGGCCGGGTGCGGGCGCGGCAACCGTCCCCACCACCAGCGTCGGCGCCTGGCCGTCGTTGAAGAGGCGATGGCGGGCGGATAATCTGCGCTTGGGATCGAGCACCACGCGCAGCGGGTTCGGGCCGCGGCAATGGCGCACGGTCAGCTGCGGGTCGTCCTCGGTCACGGTCGAGGCACCGACCACCACGGCATCGACCAGGGCGCGCACGCGATGCAGATGGCGCAGGCTGTCTGGCCCGGTGACGTAATGCGAATGCCCCTTGTGGGTGGCGATGCGGCCGTCCAGGCTCTGGCCGAGCTGGCCGATCGCCAGCCGCGGCCGCAGCAGCGGCAGATAGAGCTCCAGCAGCGCCGCGGCGGCGGCGTTGACGACGACCCCGCTGGCCTTCCAGGTGCCGTCCGGGTCCACCTCGAACAGGGCCGGGTGGCCAGCCAGGCGTTGCGGCTGGGCCGCGGTGCCGGGCCGCCACGCGGACCGGGCCTGCAGGATGAGATCCCAGGCGCTTTCGGCGTCGATCGTCATGCGTCCCCGCAATCGGGCCTTTCGTCTTTGAGGTACTCCCCGAAGTCCCTAAAACCGGTGTATACCCCATCGCCGCCGTTTTGGCAGCGCATGAATCCCCAACGCCCCGGCTATCCAATAATGGCATCCGAAACCATCCCGCCCGACCCCGCCGCCTCGCCGGACGTCGCCACCCGAAGCGAGGCCGTGCGGCGAGCCATCGACGCGCTCCGGCGCGGCGCGGCCCTCGCGATCGGTCATCCGGGCCGCGAAATCGCGCTCGCCGCGGTCGAAAGCCTGACCGAGGATACGTTCCGCGCGCTGCGCGCCGCGGCGTCCGGTCCCCTGACCATCGCCATGACGCCGCCGCGCGCCGGTGCGCTCGGTCTTGGCCCCGACCGGGCCCCGGTCGAGGCAGTGCTGCGGCCCGCGGCGTCCCGGGCCGATATCCAGGCCCTCGCCCAGCCGATCGCCGCCGACCCCGGGCAGGTGCTCGACGGCGATGAGAGCGGCGCGAGCGATCCCGCCATCGCGGCCGGGCTGGAACTCGCCAAGCTCGCCGGCCTGTTGCCCATGCTGCTGGTCGCCCGCGGCGCCGCGCGCGTCGCCCAGGATCCGCCGCTGCCCATCGCCGCGGTCGCCCGCTTCGCCGAGGATTCCGCGCGCTGGCTGACCCAGGTGGCGGCGACCCGCCTGCCGCTCGCCGACGCCGAGGACACGCGGATGTTCGCGTTCCGGCCCTGGGGCGGCGGGCCAGAGCATCTGGCGATCGTCGTCGGCACGCCCGACGTGGCGCAGCCGGTGCTCGTGCGAATCCATTCGTCCTGCTTCACCGGCGACCTGATCGGCAGCCTGCGCTGCGACTGCGGCGATCAGCTGCGCGGCGCCATCCGCGCGATCGGCACCCATGGCTCGGGCGTCGTCGTCTATCTGCAGCAGGAAGGCCGCGGGATCGGGCTGGTCAACAAGCTGCGGGCCTACGCGCTGCAGGATTCCGGCTTCGACACCATCGACGCCAACACCCATCTGGGCTTCGAACCCGACGAGCGCAGCTATGTCGCGGCCGGAGAGATCCTGCGTCGACTGGGCATCTCGCGCATCCGTCTGCTGACCAATAATCCGGGCAAGCGCGCGGCGCTCGACGGCATCGGCGTCGAGGTCGTCGACCGCGTGCCGCTGGTGATCGCCGCCAATCCCCACAACGAGGCCTATCTGCGTACCAAGGCCGTGCGCGACGGCCACAAGTTCTGAGCCGCCGCCCGCCGTGCCGCGCTGGCGACATGCCGTCGGCATACTCGTCCTGGTCGTCGGCCTGGTCGTCTATGCGCTCGCGGCCATGCTGGCCGGGGCGGCGCTGACCGCGGCGCACTGGCTCGTCGAACTGGTCTTCTACGTCGCCGCCGGCCTCGCCTGGCTATTGCCCGCCAAGGCGCTGCTGCGCTGGATGGCGCGCGATGGCTGACCAGACCTGCCTTCCGTCCAACCGCCGCGAGACGCCATGACCGAAGAACTCTTCCGCCAGGACTCCTATCTGCGCGACTGCGTCGCGCGCGTCGTCGCCGCCGACGCCGCGGGGATCCGCCTCGACCGCACCGTGTTCTATCCGACGGGCGGCGGCCAGCCCGGCGACACCGGTCGACTGACGCGCGCCGACGGCACCACGGTCCTGGTCGCCGACACCCGCAAGGGCGCCGCCCCCGGGGAGATCCTGCACGTGCCGGCGGAAGGCCAGCCGCCGCTCGCCGCCGGCGACACGGTCCGCGCCGAGATCGACTGGGCGCGCCGCCACAGGCACATGCGGATGCATACCGCGCTGCACGTGCTCTGCGCGGTGGTCCCCTACGGCGTCACCGGCGGCCAGGTCGGCGACATGCGCAGCCGGCTCGATTTCGACATCGGCGACGGCAGCCTTGACAAGGAAATGATCGAGGCGAGGCTGAATGCGCTGGTCGCGAGCGCCAAGCCGGCCACGGCGCGCTGGATCGACGACGCGGAACTGGCCGCGCAGCCCGAACTCGTGCGCACGATGTCGGTCAAGCCGCCCTCCGGCGCCGGGCGCGTGCGGCTGATCGACATCGACGGCATCGACCTGCAGCCCTGCGGCGGCACGCATGTCGCGAACCTCGCCGAGATCGGGCCTCTGGTGGTCGAGAAGATCGAGAACAAGGGCAAGCGTAACCGGCGCGTCGTCGTCGCGCTCGCGGCGCCCTGACCGTGGCGTCGTCGACCCCGGCCGTCGCCGCCGACGCGTTCAAGCGCGGCATGCGCCGCCTTGCGGGCGGCGTCACGATCATCACCGCCGCGCATGACGGCGATGTCAATGGCCTCACCGCGACCGCGGTGACCTCGCTGACCGCCGATCCGCCGCAGCTGCTGGTCTGCGTCAACCGCTCTGCCGCGGCGCATGCGCTGATCCGACGGGGCGAAAGGCTCTGCGTCAACGCGCTGGGGCGCGAGCATCGCGCGCTCGCCGAGCGCTTCGCCGGCATCGACGGCGTCCACGGGCCCGACCGCTTCGCAGCCGGCGCCTGGACACGGCTGGCGACCGGCGCGCCGGTCCTGGGCGATGCGCTGGCGGCCTTCGACTGCGTGGTCGCCGACGCGGTCGACGTCGCCACGCACACGATCTTCATCTGCCGCGTGGTCGACGTGCGTTCGCGCGACGATGGGGAGGCGCTGGTCTGGGAGTCGGGCGGCTTCGGATCGATCCGGCGCGATCCGTGACTCACTTCATGCGGGCGTTGGCCAGGACCCGCAGGCTGATCTCCGGACGCGCGCCGTAATGCGAGATCACCTCGGCCGCGCAGATATGGCCTAGACGCGCGCACTCCGCCAGCGGTCGCTCCTGGGCGAGCCCGCACAGGAACCCTGCGGCGTAGAGGTCGCCCGCTCCGGTCGTGTCGACGACGCGTGGCGCCTTCTCCGCCGGTACGGCGATCGGAACTCCGCCGCCGATCACCACCGACCCCTTCTCCGAGCGCGTGACGGCCCAGATGCGGTCGCTGCGGGCGGCGCTGGCGGCGAGCGCGTCGTCGATCGAGCTCGCCTGCCACAGCGACTTGATCTCGGCCTCGTTGGCGAGGACGACATCGATGCCGTCCTCGATCAGCGCCATGAACTCCGCGCGGTGACGGTCGACGCAGAACGCGTCGGACAGCGTCAGCGCGACCTTGTTGCCGTTGGCATGGGACACGCGGACGGCCTTGCGGAAAGCCTCCTTGGCCTGCGCCTTGTCCCAGAGATATCCCTCCAGATAGACGATATGGGAATCCTCGATGACGGCCGGCGCGACGTCGTCGGGACCGAAATCGACGCAGGCGCCCAGATAGGTCTGCATGGTGCGCTGGGCGTCCGGCGTCACGAAGACGAGGCAGCGCGCCGTCGGCGAACCCGATGTCGCGGCCGGCGTCTCGAAGGCGACGCCGGTGGCCCGTATGTCGTGCCGGAAGACCTGGCCCAGCTGGTCGGCATGCACCCGACCCATATAGGCGGCGCGCCCGCCGAGCGAGGCGATCCCGGCCATCGTGTTGGCTGCCGAACCGCCCGAGACCTCGATCGCCGGCCCCATGTCGGCATAGAGCCGGTCGGCGGTCTCGGCGCTCACCAGCGTCATCGCGCCCTTCTTGAGACCGTGACGGGCCAGGAAGGCGTCCTCGGTGAGCGAAATGACGTCGACGATCGCGTTGCCGATGCCGACGACGTCGTAGCGATAGGTCATGTGGTTCCTTCCCTCGCGCGCGGTCCCCTCAGCCCATGCACCAGGCGAGGATCCCCTTCTGGACGTGCAAACGGTTCTCGGCCTCGTCCCAGACCACCGACTGCGGGCCGTCGATGACCTCGTCGGTCACCTCCTCGCCGCGATGCGCCGGCAGGCAATGCATGAACACGGCGTCCGGCCGCGCGCGCGCCATCAGGGCGCGGTCGACGCGATAGGGCGCGAGCATGTTATGCCGCGTCTCGCGACCCAGCCTGGCCGCCTCGCTTTCCTGGTCCATCGACACCCAGGTGTCGGTCACGACCGCGTCGGCGCCGGCGACCGCCGCCAGCGGATCATGGGTGACGACGACCCGCGCCCCGGCGTTGCGCGCCCAGCCCAGGATCTCGGCGGGGGGTGCCAGTTCCGGCGGGCAGGCCAGCCGCAGCGTGAAGCCGAAGCGTTCCGCGGCCTGGATCCAGGATCCGGCCATGTTGTTGCCGTCGCCCGACCAGGCGACGACCCGCCCGGCGATCGGCCCGCGATGCTCCTCGAAGGTCATCACGTCGGCCATCACCTGGCAGGGATGGGTCCGCTCCGTAAGGCCGTTGATCACCGGCACGGTGGCGTGGGCCGCCATCTCCATCAGGCGCGCGTGCGAGGTCGTGCGCATCATGATCGCGTCCACGTAGCGCGACAGCACGCGCGCGGTGTCGGCGACCGTCTCGCCGCGCCCGAGCTGGGTATCGTTGGGGGTCAGGATCACGGCGTCGCCGCCGAGCTGCCGGATCCCGACCTCGAAAGACACGCGCGTGCGCGTCGACGGCTTTTCGAAGATCATCGCCAGCGTCTTGCCCGCCAGCGGCTTGTCCCGTCCGCCGGGCGGGGCGCGGCGCTTGTGCGCGCCCGCCAGCCCGATGATGTCGCGCAGCGCGTGCGCCTCGAGCCGATCGAGGTCGAGGAAATGCCGGGGCGCGGTGGGGAACGTCACGGCGCGTCAGCCCGGCTTGGCGCCCGCCTTGGCGACCAGACCGGACGCGGCGGACTCGATGATCGCGCAGGCCTCGGCGACATGCGACGCCTCGACGACGAGCGGCGGCAGCAGGCGCACGACATTGTCGCCGGCATTGACGGTGAGCAGGCCGCCAGCGCGCAGCGCGTTCCCGACGTCGGCCTGCGGCATGCGGCATTTCAGACCCAGCATCAGGCCCTGCCCGCGCACCTCCTCGAAGACCGACGGGAAACGCTCGACGATGCCCTGGAGATGCTGGCGCAGATGGCTCGACACGGTCTGCACGCGATCGAGGAAGCCGGGCTCGAGCATGACGTCGAGGACGGCATTGCCGCAGGCCATCGCCAGCGGGTTGCCGCCATAGGTCGATCCATGGGTGCCGGCCACCATGCCCGCCGCGGCCTTGGCCGTCGCGAGGCAGGCGCCGAGCGGGAAGCCGCCGCCGATCGCCTTGGCCAGCGCCATGACGTCGGGCTCGACGCCGGCCCATTCATACGCGAACAGGCGGCCGGTGCGGCCCATGCCGCACTGGATCTCGTCGAAGAACAGCAGGATGCCGTGCCGGTCGCAGAGTTCGCGCAACCCGCGCAGACATTGCGTCGGCACCGGACGGATCCCGCCCTCGCCCTGAACCGGTTCGATCAGGATCCCCGCGGTCTCCGGACCGATCGCCGCCTCCAGCGCCTTGTGGTCGCCGAAGGGGACCTGGTCGAAACCGTCCATCTTGGGCCCGAACCCGTCCAGATGCTTCTTCTGGCCGCCTGCGGCGATGGTGGCGAGGGTGCGACCATGGAAGGCGCCTTCGAAGGTGATCAGCCGGTAGCGCTCGGGATGGCCGTTATGGGCGTGGTACTTGCGCACCGTCTTGATGCCGCACTCGATCGCCTCGGCGCCGGAATTGCCGAAGAAGACCGTGTCGGCGAAGCTGTTCTCGGTCAGGCGCCGCGCCAGCCGCTCGCCGTCGGGGATGCGGAAGATGTTCGAGACATGCCAGACCTTCTGCGCCTGCTCGGCGAGCGCCGCGAGCAGCTTGGGATGCCCGTGGCCGAGCGCGGTGACGGCGATGCCGCTCATGAAGTCCAGATAGCGTCGCCCGTCGTTCCCATGCAGATACGCGCCTTCGCCGCGTTCGATCGACAGATCGACCCGGGCATAGGTGGGCATGACGGGCGGGTACGCCTGGGACATGGCGACGCTCACTTTCGCTCTCCTCGACTGGGCGCGGATCGGCTCCGCGCGGTGCCAAAACGACAAGGGACCCGATATCCGGGTCCCCAGGCCGCCGAAAAAATAATGATCCCGTACTTCGTGGGTTTCTGTCAACCCTCGGAAAAATCGCGACTTTCAGGCGCGCAGCCGATAGCCGGACGCGAACAGGCGCCGGCAGAGCGCCAGCAGAGCGAGATCGGCCGCGAGGATCGCGGCCGCGCCGACCGCCAGATCGCCGTCATGATGGCCGATGAAGCCGTAGCGGAACCCGTCGATCATGTAGAAGAACGGATTGAGCAAGGCGATCGCGTGCCAGGGCTCTGGCAGACGGTCGACCGTGTAGAAGGTCCCCGACAGGAAGGCGAGCGGCGTCACGACGAAATTCGTGAAGGCCGCGATATGGTCGAATTTCTGCGCCCATATCCCGGCCACCACGCCGAGCAGCGACAGCATCAACGCCGCCGCCAGTCCATGGAACAGGATGAAGGCCGGCGCATGGACGTGCAGCGTCACGAAGGGCAGCAGGCACGCGGCGACCGCTGCTCCGACCGCGAGGCCGCGCGCGACGCCGCCGGCCGCGAAGCCGATCGTCAGTTCTCCGGCGCTGAGCGGGGGCATCAGCGTGTCCACGATGTTGCCCTGGACCTTGGCGATGATCAGCGAGGACGACGTGTTGGCGAAGGCATTCTGTACCATCGCCATCATGATCAGGCCCGGAGCCAGGAACTCGGCGAAACGCACCCCGGCGACCTCCCGCACCGCGCCGCCCAGCGCCAGCGCGAAGACCGCGAGCAGCAGCAGCGTGGTCACCGCCGGCGCGGCGACGGTCTGGGTCCCGACCTTCAGGAAGCGCCGGACCTCGCGCGCGACCAGCGTCCAGAGGCCGATCCAGTTCACGGCGCCGTAGCGGCGTGGCTCGAGGCGCGGCGATGCGGGTGCGGGATGGTTCATGGCGACGCGCAGGATTACGCCCACGCCGCGCGCGCCGCAATGCACGAAGCCGCGACGCCTGCGCGCACGATGTGGCAGGATCGCGCCATGGAGCGGGACGGACGCAATCGCGCGGACCCGGAGGGCGAGGCCAGCGACGGCGGCGGCGGGGCGACGGTTCCGGCGGCGCTCGACGCCGCGGCGCTGGAACGCGCGGCGATCGACTATCTCGCGCGCTACGCCGCGTCGCGCCAGGGCGTGGCGCGCATCCTCGAACGCAGGATCGCGCGGGCGGCGCGGCGCGGCGCGATCGACGCCGACGCCGCGCGGGCGACCGCGCGCGCCGTGATCGACGGCCTCGTCGCGCGGGGCCTGCTCGACGACGGCCGATTCGCCGAAGGCCGCGCGCGCAGCCTGCTCGGGCGCGGCCGCTCCACCGCCGCCATCCGCGCCGCGCTGCGCGACAAGGGCGTCGATGCCGCCAGCGCGGACCATGCGCTCGCGACATTGGCCGACGAGACGCCGGATCCCGATCTCGCGGCGGCGATCGCGCTCGCGCGCCGCCGCCGCCTCGGGCCCTTCGCGGCGCCCGCGACACGGCGCGCGCGCCGGGACAAGGATCTCGGCGTCATGGCGCGCGCCGGTTTTCCGCGCGCCGTGGCGTGCCGCGTGATCGACGCTGCCGATGTCGCCGCGCTCGAGGCGCTCGCGCGCGGCACCGATCGCTGACCGCCGCCGCGCTTTACAAGCGCCACGCCGAGGGCCAGCCTTCGATCGCCATGCGCATCGAAGCATTTTCCGAAGGCAAGGACCCCGAACGGCCCGAGGCCAACGAGGACCGGTTCGTCGTGCTGCCCGGCCGCGCCTATGCCGTCATCGACGGCGTGTCGGACCGGCTCGGCACGCGCTACGACGGCATGCTCGCTGGCCAGTATGGGGCCGTGCTCGTGCAACGCCGGCTGCAGGCGGAACTCGCCGGCGCCGCCGATCCTCCCGTCGACGCGCGTGCGCTGATCGGGATACTGACCGACGCGATCGCGGCGGCCTATGCACGGCACGGCACGCTCGAGGCGGCGCGCGACGACGCCAATCGCCGGTTCTCGGCGACGCTGGCGCTGGCGATCGAACGGCCCGACGCGGTCGAGATCCTCCTGATCGGCGACAGCGGCGTCAGGCTGGGCGGAACGCGCGACATCCGCCTGGACAAGGATCTGGATCGGGTCACCGCGACGACGCGCCGCGTCGCCTGGCACGAGATCGCGCAGCGCACCGACGACCCCGCGCGGCGCGAGGCGCTGTCGCGCCGCGTCGCCTGGGCGGGGACCGCCCAGGATCCCGCGGCGCTGCAGGGGCTGCTCGGTGCCGAGGATCTCGCGGCGATCGAGCGACGCGCCATCGCGGACGCCGCGCGCGCGATGCCGCATCTGCCGCGCGCGGCGATAGCCGCGCTGGTGCGCGGCGGCATCGTCGACGCGCAGGGCCCGCACCAGAACGACGGCGCCTCCCCGCTCGGCTATTCCTGTCTCGACGGGTTTCCCGTGCCGATCGCGCTCGTCCACCACGAGATCGTGCCGCGCGCGGGGCTGGACTGCGTCGAACTCTACACCGACGGCTATTTCAGGCCAGGTGAAGGCTTCGGCATCGAGGCCTGGGAAAGCGCCTTCGCGCGGGCGGAGCGCGAGGACCCGCACAAGCTCGGCCCGGATGCCAGCGTCAAGGGCACGCTGGGCGCGATCAAGGCCGACGACCGCACCTATCTGGGCGTGCGCTGGCGGTAGCGCAATTTCCGGCCGCACCCAATCGGAGAGGGGTTCCCTGGCGGCGGGAAAAGTGATCAGAGCTGGCGGAAGACCAGAAGCGTGGCACCGGCCCGGCTGGACGGCCATCGCGACGTACTGCTCGATGGTCACGCGGCGCAACCCCGCCCCTCCCCTCGGCGCGTAGCGCGTGGGGGAGGAAGCGCCAGGACGAGCGGCGTTGCGCGCGACGCCAGCCACCAAGGTGAAACGCGCTCTCGGATGCGCCCTGCGCTCAGCGGCGGCCGAACAGCTTCTCGATGTCGGCGCGGCC
>JBIKXN010000094.1:0-10036 GCA_044355765.1 Alphaproteobacteria bacterium | reverse complement strand
AGCTTCCGCGCCGACGGCCGCGCAAGCGCGTCGCCAGTGGTCGGCCGCGGCCCAACGCGCCGAACGGCGCCAACCAGGTCTGGGCCATCGATTTCGTGTTCGATGCCTGTGCCGACGGGCGGCACCTCAAATGCCTGACGGTTGCCGACGAGTTCACGAAGGAGGGTCTGGCGATCGAGGTCGACGGCCGGATCCGCTCGGGTCAGGTCATCGAGGTGCTCGGCCGGTTGGTCAGCGAACGAGGCGTACCGGCATTCCTGCGTTGCGACAACGGGCCGGAATTCGTCGCGCGCGCGGTACTGAAATGGATCGTCGACCAGGGTATCGGTACGGCGTTCATCGATCCGGGCAAGCCGTGACAGCATGGGGTCGGTCAGAGTTTCAACGGCAAGTTCCGCGACGCGTGCATCAGCCTCGAATGGTTTCGCTCGCGTGCCGAGGCGAAGATCGTCATCGAGGCGTGGCGGCGGCACTTCAACACGGTGCGGCCGAGCTCGAGCATCGGCTATTTGACGCCGGCGGCCTTCGCCGCAAAGATCCAGCAACAGACCGCAGCGCCAACGACGGCAACGGGCCGGGCCGCTGCGCTTGCCTGGGGCTACGCGCCGCGGCCCGTTGCCCCACCGTCCCGCGAGGGACAACCGAAGCCAGCAACAGGGGGGCCAGTCTCAAGTTAACCGTGGTCCGAAAAAACAGGGCAGGTCAGGAGAGCCGGCGCAAGCCGGGCCGACCGCCCGAGAACTCGCGCGACGTGATCAACGGTATCCTTTGGCGCCTGCGCACCGGTGCCGCTTGGCGCGACGTCCCCGAACGCTACGGCGACTGGAACAAGATCTACCGTCGCTTCCGGCGCTGGAACGAGGCCGGTGTCTGGAAGGCTCTGGCGACCACGCTCGCCGAAGCGATGGGCGACGGCAGTCATCACAGCATCGACTCGACGACGGTCCGGGGCCACGTATCAGCCGCCGGCGCAAAAGGGGGACTCGCAAACAGGCGTTTGGCCGCTCGCGGGGCGGGTTCACCTGTAAAGGTCATTGTGTCGGTGACGCCCTCGGCAGACCGCTCGGCTTCCACCTCACCGGCGGCGAAGCGGCGGACTGCCAAAGCTACGACGCGTTGATGGCGCTGCCGTTCTGCACGCCCGGCGCACTGATCGCCGACAAGGGTTATGACAGCGACGCGATCCGCGACGATCTCGTTGCCCGCGGCATCACGCCGGTGATCCCCGGCCGGCGGAACCGCAAGCAACCGATCCGATACAGCAAGAAGCTCTACCGCCTGCGCAACGGCATCGAGCGCACCTTCGGTAGGCTCAAGATCAATCGCGCCATCGCGACCAGCTACGACAAGCTTGCCAGCAGCTTTCTCGGGATGCTCCATTTGGCCTCCATCAAGTTCTGGCTACGATTTGTCCACACCGCCTAGGACGGCGACGGCGTTTCTGCGCCGGGCGATGGCTTCGAGGCGCACTGCGCGCACGGCCGGGAAGAGAAGGCGTCAGCGCCGAACCGGCGGTTCGTTCCGAATGTCCTCACGGCGGGGGCATGGGCAGCCTTTGTGGGCTGGCAAGAACGGCACGGACGGCAAGAACAGCACGGACGGCGAGATAAAATCGGCTCCCCGGTCACCTCCCAAGCCCTTACCCGGATTTGGGTTTTGACGTGCCGCTCGGTCGGCGCCCGTGCCGTGCGGGGCAGATTGTGCAACGGTTCCAGCCCTCTCTCCGGCACCAAGGCCGTTTTGGGCAGAGTTTGCTTGATATGTGCGTCCGTTCGACGTACATTCTCGCCAGCGATGGAGATCGCCATGACCAGCAAGGCCAGCCTTGCCAAGGACCGCGTTACCCGGGACGACCGTCTCGGGTTCCGGCTCGACGAGCAGACCAAGGGGCTGATCGAGCGCGCCGCGCTTCTCGAGCGGCGCAAGATCAGCGACTATTGCCTGACCGCCATCACCGACGCTGCGCGCCGGACCATTGCCGAACACGAGACGCTGAACCTGTCGGAGCAGGATCGGGCGGCGTTCTTTGAGGCGCTCATCAACCCGCCCGCGCCGAACGAGCGGTTGGCGCGCGCTTTTGCCGAGCATGGCCGCCGCATCGGCGCATGACCGGTGGCGCTTGGACCTGACCTTGTCCCCGATCTAAGCATTCTCCCGCTGGGCGAAGGGCACGACCGCGCCGGATTCACCTGCGGCGTCGAAAGTCTCGACCGCTACTTCCAGACCCAGGCCGGACAGGATGTGCGCCGCCGCGCCAACGGCGTGTTCGTGCTGGCGGGCAAGGCCGATCCGGCCCGCGTACTTGGCTACTACACGCTCTGCGCCACAGTGCTTGCACAGGGCGATGTGCCGGAGGCGGCACGCAAGGTCATCCCGCGCTATCCGCTGGTCAGCGCCACGCTGATCGGGCGGCTGGCGGTGGCGAAGGACCGGCAGGGACAGCGTCTGGGCGCGATCCTTCTGTCGGACGCGCTTCGTCGTGCGCTGGTGAGCGCCGAGACGGTCGGGTCGTCGATGGTGGTGGTTGACGCCGTGGATGAAGGCGCGGCGGCTTTTTATGCGGCCCACGGCTTTGTCCGGCTGCCGGACTCGATGCGGCTCGTCCTGCCGATGCGGACGGTGGAGCGGCTGGTGGCGGGGCGATGACCATGGCAAAATCCAGCGTTCCCCAGCGTGGAGATCGGCCGTTCAGTCCCGCACGGCGATGGGCGATCCTGTCGCCATGCCCCACGAGTCCACACCTCGCCCGCCCACCGCATCGGAGCAGCTGGAAACACTGCTTGGAGACCCGTGGCCGTTTCCCGGTCGACCGCCGAGGCACGACCTTTCGACATGGACCGTCACCGACGGCTGGCCCGAGAACACTCCCGGTACGGAAGCCGAGGTGGACGTGTTCGAGGCATGGTTCGGCGATCATCTTCAATGAGCTGTTCGGGCCATGCCGATGAGGTGAGCAGGAGACACCGCCCATGACCCAGCCGCTGCGCGCCGCCCTCTATCTGCGCGTCTCGACGGCGCGGCAGGCCGAGCATGACGTCTCTATTCCCGACCAGAAGCGCCAGGGCGAAACCTATTGCGCCGCACGGGGCTACGCACTGGTCGGGATTTTCATCGAAGCGGGCGTTTCGGCCACCAACGACCGCCGTCCCGAGTTCCAGCGCATGATCGAGGCGGGCACGGCGAAGCGCGCTCCCTTCGATGTCGTCGTCGTCCACAGCTTCTCGCGCTTCTTCCGCGACCACTTCGAGCTGGAGTTCTACGTCCGCAAGCTCGCCAGGAACGGCGTCAAGCTCGTCTCCATCACCCAGGAGATGGGCGACGATCCCATGCACGTCATGATGCGCCAGATCATGGCGCTGTTCGACAAATACCAGTCCAAGGAGAATGCCAAGCACGTCCTGCGCGCGATGAACGAGAATGCCCGGCAGGGCTTCTGGAACGGCGCGCTGCCGCCGATCGGCTATCGCATCGTCGCGGCCGAACAGCGCGGGGTGAAGACCAAGAAGAAGCTGGAGATCGATCCGCTCCACGCCGAGACGGTGTGGCTGATCTACCGCCTGTTCCTCGAAGGCGACGGCGTGAAGGGGCCGATGGGCGTCAAGGCTATAACGTGCCACCTCAACGAGCGGCGCCTCTTCACCCGCGACGGCGGGCGCTGGGGCCTTGCGCAAATCCACGCCATCCTGACGCGCACGACCTATGTCGGCGAGCACCGCTTCAACACGCGTTCGCACAAAGACCGGGAGCGGAAGCCCGAAAGCGAGGTGGTGATCATGGCTTGCCCCCCGCTGATCGACCGGGAGACCTTCGATGCGGTCCAAGCCCGCCTCAGGTCCCGCGATCCCAGGATGACGCCCGCGCGCGTCACCAGCGGCCCGACGCTGCTCACCGGCATCTGCTTCTGCGCCAAATGCGGGGGCGCCATGACGTTGAGAACCGGCAAGGGCAGCGCCGGCGGCGTCTATCGGTACTACACTTGCCCGACCAAGGCCCGGCAGGGCGGGACGGGCTGCAAGGGCCGCTCGATCCCGATGCAACGGCTCGATGACCTTGTCGCAGGCCACCTCGAAGAGGGCCTGCTCCAGCCCGAGCGGCTGGAAACGATCCTCGCCAGCGTCCTCGACCGCCGTCAGGAGCGCACCGAGCGCCGCCGCGAGCACCTGGCCGAACTCAACAAACGGATCGCCGAGACCGACCAGCGCCTCAATCGCCTCTTCGACGCCATCGAGTCCGGCGTCGCCGATCTCGACGCCCCCGGCCTCAAGGACCGGATTGCTGGCCTCAAGGCGATCCGCGAGCAGGCCACCGCAGACGCCGAACGAACGCAGGCCGCGCTCGATAGCGCCGGAAGTCAGTCGATCAACGCTGGGATGGTCGAAACCTTCGCCCGCGCGGCCCGTCAGCGCATCCGATTGGATGGAGGCGGTTATCGCCGCGACCATCTCCGCGCACTCGCTCAACGCGTCCAGGTCGCCGACACCGGAATCCGCATCATGGGGTCGAAATCGGAATTGCTGCGGCTCCTGGTCGCCGCCTCAGGCGGCTAACCCGGCGTAGCCGGCGTTCGGAGGTCTGTACTGAAATGGCGCGCCCGGCGAGACTCGAACTCACGACCTTCAGCTCCGGAGGCTGACGCTCTATCCAACTGAGCTACGGGCGCGCGTGGCAGTCGGAGGCGGCGGAAGCTAGCGGATCGTGGGGTAAGCTTCCAGCGCCGTTTTGTCCAGGCCGCGGCGACGCGTTCGGCGGCGCTCAGGGCCCTCTTGCGTTCGCCCGGGCTTTCCCCCAAATCGTCGGCGCCCGCGGCCCCCGGCCGGGGTTCCTGCGCAAGACCGAGAGACCGACCATGACCGAGACCGTGACGGCGGAAACCCATTCCTTCCAGGCGGAGGTCAGCCGCCTGCTCGATATCGTGGCGCATTCGCTCTATTCCGAGCGGCGCGTCTTCCTGCGCGAGCTGGTGTCGAACGCGGCGGATGCCTGCGACCGGCTGCGCTACGAGGCGTTGCAGGCGCCGGAGCTGCTGGGCGCGGACGGCGAACTCGCCATCACGCTCGCCGCCGACAAGGCCGCGCGCACGCTGACCATTTCCGACAACGGCATCGGCATGAGCCGCGACGAGCTGGTGTCCAATCTGGGCACGATCGCGCGCTCGGGCACCGCCGCCTTCGTCAAGGGATTGGACGAGGCGCGCAAAGAGGGTGCCCCGTCGCTGATCGGCCAGTTCGGCGTCGGCTTCTACGCCGCCTTCATGGTCGCCGCGCGCGTCGAGGTGGTGTCGCGCCGCGCCGGCGCGGACGAGGCCTGGCGCTGGACCAGCGACGGGCGCGGCGCGTTCCAGGTCGAGCCCGCGGGGCGCGACGCGCGCGGCACGGACATCGTCCTGCATCTCAAGGACGACGCGCTCGAATTCGCCGAGGAGCAGACGCTGCGCGACATCGTGCGCGACTATGCCGACCACATCGCCGTGCCGGTGCGGCTGGCCGGCGCCACGGGCGAGGACGCGGCGCTCAACCAGGCCTCGGCGCTATGGACGCGGCCGCGCGGCGAGATAACCGAGCAGCAATACGCCGAGTTCTATCGCCATGTCGGCCACGGCTTCGATGCGCCGTGGGCGACCATCCATTGGCGCGCCGAGGGGCGCATCGAATATACCGGGCTGCTGTTCCTGCCCGAAACCGCGCCCTTCGACCTCTACAGCCCCGAGCGTCGCCACCAGGTGAAGCTCTATGTCCGGCGCGTCTTCATCACCGACAAGGCCGAGGAGCTGCTGCCGCGCTGGCTGCGCTTCGTCGCGGGCGTCGTGGATTCCGCGGATCTGCCGCTCAATGTCAGCCGCGAGATGCTGCAGAACAATCCGGTCGTGCGGCTGATGCGCCAGGGTCTGGTGAGCAAGATCCTGTCCGAGATGGAGAAGCGCGCCAAGGACGACGCCGCGGGCTACGAGACGTTCTGGAAGGCCTTCGGACCGGTGCTCAAGGAAGGCATCGTGCACGAGAACGAGCACCGCAAGCGCCTGGTGCAGCTCGCGCGGTTCCGTTCGACCGCGGGCGAGGGCTGGACCAGCCTCGCCGACTACGTGGGACGGATGAAGGAAGGCCAGGAGGCGATCTACTACGTCACCGGCGAGACGCCCGAGGCGATGCGCCGTCTGCCGCAGCTGGAAGGCCATCTCAAGCGCGGCGTCGAGGTGCTGCTGCTCGCCGACCCGATCGACGAGTTCTGGCTGGGCAATGTCGAGGATTTCGAGGGCCGCGCGCTGCGCTCGGTGACGCGCGGCGGCGACGACCTGGCGAAGATCAAGACCCCGGACGCGGCCGCCGAGGACGCGCCGCCGGCGGGCGAGTGCGACGCGCTGGTGGCGCTGCTCAAGCTGACGCTGGAGCAGGAGGTCAAGGACGTGCGCATCTCGCAGCGTCTGGAGGACAGCGCCGTATGCCTGGTCGCCGACGACCGCGACATCGACATCCATCTCGAGCGGCTGCTGCGCCAGCACCGCCATGCCGTGCCGGGCGCCAAGCGCATCCTTGAGATCAATCCGCGCCATGCGCTGGTCCGCGCGATGGCGCGCGCCGCGACCGGCGAGGACGGCGGCGCCAGGATCGCCGACGCCGCGAAGCTGCTGGTCGACCAGGCGCGCCTCGCCGCGGGCGATCCGGTGCCCGACCTGCCCGCCTTCTCCCGCCGCCTGGAAGGCGCGATCGCGCGCATGCTGGGGTGACCGGCGCGCGCGCGGGTCGCGCCGCTCGCGCCGCGGCGCCGCAGCGCGCGCCCGCGGCCGCCGCGTGGCGCGCGATGGGCCAGGCCGACCTGGCGGCGGTGGCGACGCTCGCGCGCGCGGTGCATGCCGCGTATCCCGAACGCGACGCGGTCTTCGCCGAACGCCTGGCGCTGTTCGCGCGCGGCTGCCTGGTGCTGGAGCGCGCGGGCCGCGTGCAGGGCTACGCGATCGCGCATCCCTGGCGGCGCGCGGCGCCGCCGGCGCTCGATACGCTGCTGGGCGCGCTGCCGCGGCGGCCGGATTGCCTCTATCTGCACGACGTCGCGCTGCGGCCGGCCGCGCGCGGCGCGGGCGCGTCGCGCGTCGCGCTGGCGCGTCTGGCCGCGGTCGCGCGCCGGGACGGGCTGGCGCGCATCGCGCTGGTCGCGCTCCCCGGGACGGAAGGGTTCTGGCGCCGGCATGGCTTCGCGCCGGTCGCGCGTCCGCGCCTGGCGGCGAAGCTGGCGAGCTACGGCGCCGGTGCCTGCGCGATGGAGCGCGAACTCGTCGCGTGAGCCGTCGCGGCGTGCGTGGCCAGTCGCCGCCCGCCAGCATCGCGTCGATCAGCAGATGCGCCGCCGGCGCTCGGGCGGCATCCCTTGCGATGCCGCGCCGACCGGCCTCGCCGCCTCAGCTTCCCGTGGCGACGATGCCGAGGCCGCGCCGGCGCAGCGAGGCCCAGGCCTCCTCGGCGGTGTCGACCATCTCGAACAGCGCCAGGTCCCCGGCGGCGACCATCTCCTGCTCGACCAGGAAGTCGAAATCGATCGCGCGCGTCCAGTAGGCGCGGTCGAAGAGCACCACGGGCATCGCGGGCGCCTTCGCCGTCTGCTGCAGCGTCAGCAGTTCGAACAGCTCGTCCATCGTGCCGAAGCCGCCAGGGAAGACGACCAGCGCGTTGGCGCGCATCGCCAGATGCATCTTGCGCATCGCGAAGTAATGGAAGCGGAAGGTCAGCGCCGGCGTCGAGAAGCGGTTCGGCCGCTGCTCGCGCGGCAGCGTGATGTTGAAACCGATGCTGGGCGCGCCGACGTCATGGGCGCCGCGATTGGCGGCTTCCATGATCCCGGGCCCGCCGCCGGTCGCGATGACGTTGTCGCGTACACCGTGATCGTGGCCCAGCGCCCCGCCGCGTTCCGAGGCGATGCGCGCGAAGGATCGCGCCGCCTCGTACCAGCGCGACTTGTCGGCGCGGCGCGCGACGGCCGCTTCCTGCGGCGTGCCGCGTGCGGCGCCGCGCATCGCTTCCGCTTCCTCGGGCGACGGAATCCGTGCGCTGCCGAAGACGACGATCGTGCTGCGCACGCCCCAGTCGCGCAGCAGCAGCTCCGCCTTGGAATATTCGAGCGCGAAGCGGATCGCGCGCAACTCGTCGCGCAGCAGGAACGTCTTGTCCTCGACCGGAAGCAGGTAGCTGGGAGAGGACGTCTGGTCGTCGCTGGGCGCCATGTCCACCGTCGCGCGAGGAGGATCGGTCAGATCCTCTCCCACAAACCGGTCTCCTCGTCGAGGCGCGCGTGCTCCAGGCCGCGGCAATCCCCGCGCGAGACGACGCCGACGATCCGGCCCTGCTCGAGCACCGGCAGGTGGCGGTAGCCGCCGTCGCGCATGCGGCGCAGCAGATCGACGGCGGTGCATCGGCCGTCGATCGTGTCGGGCGCGCGCGTCATCACCGTCTCCAGCCGCGTCGTCGCGGGATCGAGCCCCTCGGCCACCACGCGGCAGACGGCGTCGCGGCCGGTGAAGATCCCGGCGAGCGCGCCATCGGCGCCGGCGACCAGGACCGCGCCGACGCGCCGTTCGCGCATCGCGCGGCAGGCGTCCTTGACGGTGGCGGTCGGCGGCAGGGACAGCGGGGTCTGATGGCGGACGATGTCCGAAGCTTCGCGCACGGTCATGGCTTCCTCCTGCGTCTTCCGGTTGGAGCTTGGCGTCGGACGCATGGCCGCAGGATGTGCCAATTCGTCGCGGCGGCGTCGCCGATCGGCTAGGCTCCGCCACCGTGACCGCGTCTTCCTCCCGCCGCGACCGGCCGATGCTCGGCATCGCCCTGATGCTGCTGTTCGGGACCCTGGCGAGCCATCTCGACGCGACGTCGAAATGGTTCTCGCAGAGCTATCCCGTCCTGCAGCTGATCTGGATTCGCTATGCGGTGCTGACGCTGGCGCTGCTGGCGGCGGCGCCGTTCCTGGGCTGGCGGCGGCTGACCGGCACCAACGCGCCGGGCATCCAGGCGCTGCGCGGCACGCTGCTGTGGCTTTCGGCGACCAGCTTCCTCGCCGGGCTCAGCATGCTGCCCTTCGCAACCACCAAGGTGATCGGGTCCACCGCGCCGCTGATCGTCGCCGCGATCGCCATCCCGCTTCTGGCCGAGCAGGTCGGCTGGCGGCGCTGGGTGGCGATCCTGTTCGGCTTCGCCGGGCTGGTCGTGGTGGTGCGGCCGGATATCGGCGCGATCGAATGGGCGATGCTGTTCCCGCTCGCCACCGCCTGCAGCTACGCCGTCTACCAGGTGCTGACGCGCCGCGTCGCCGGCGTCGACGCCGCTCTCCCCAGTCTGTTCTACACGGCGCTGGTGGGCTGGGTGCTGGCGTCCTTCGCGGTACCCTTCGTCTGGACGACGCCCAGCCTCGCGCATCTCGCGATCCTGGCGGTGCACGGGCTGGTCGTCGGGCTCGGCCATTTCGTCATGATCCTGGCGCTCGCCAGCGCGCCGGCTTCGCTGATCGCGCCGTTCGGCTATGTTTCGCTGATCTGGGCCGTGGTGCTGGGCTATTTCGTGTTCGGCGAACGGCCGGACCTGGGCACGCTGGCGGGCGGCACGATGATCGCGCTCGCCGGCATCGTCCTGGCGCGGACCGCAGCGAGGGAGAAAAATCCATGAGCCGCCATCACGTCGTCGACTCCTCTCCCGAGACGGTCCATTGGGGCGTGTTCGATCCCGCGCTGCGCCCGGTGCTGACCGTGGACTCGGGCGACACGGTGACCTTCCACTGCGTGTCGGGCGGGCGCGACGCGATGCCGGGCGCGCCCTTCGTCGTGCCGCAGGCGCTGCGCGACATCCATGCGCGCTGCGCGCCGCGCGCGCCGGGCCATATCCTGACCGGGCCGGTCGCGGTGGCCGGCGCCGAGCCGGGCGACACGCTGGAGATCCGCGTCAAGGATGTCTCGCCGGGCGCGGACTGGGGCTATACCGGCTTCCGGCCTCTGCGCGGCGCGTTGCCGGAGGATTTCCCCTACACGCGGCTGCTGCATATTGCGGTCGACCGCGCGCGC
>JBIKXN010000492.1:0-2988 GCA_044355765.1 Alphaproteobacteria bacterium | reverse complement strand
CTCCGCGTCTCGCTCGCCGCGCTCGCCGACGAGGCGCGCCGGTCGGCGGTGGCGCGCGCGGTGACCTCGGATCTCGCCGCGATCTCCGCCGAGCTCCAGGGCGCCGACGGCTTCACGGATCTCACGGAGCGCCTGTTCCGCATGCTCGCGCCGGCGATACGCATCGGCCGGGGCGCGCTGTACCTCGTCGAGGAGAACACCAGCCGGCTGCGCATCGTCGGCGGCTACGCGCTGTCCTCCGGCCGCGACGACGGCCGGTCCTTCGACCCGGGCGAGACGCTGGTCGGGCAATGCGCCAGCGAGCGGAGGCGGATCATGCTGACCGACCTTCCCCCGGAATACGGTCGGATCGGTTCGGGGATCGGCGAGGCCCGTCCGACCTGCCTGCTGCTGTTGCCGGTGATGCATGCCGACCGCCTGCTGGCAGTGCTCGAGCTCGCGTTCTTCACGCCGCCCGGCGAGGCGCAGGAAGCGTTGCTGGAGAAGATGCTGCCGACGCTGGCGATGAGCCTGGAGATCGTCGAGCGGTCGATGCGCGCGACGCTGCTGCTGGTCGAATCCCGTCAGCAGGCCGACCGCATGGCGAGGCAGGCGACCGCGCTGGCCGAACAGGCGACCGAACTCGAGGCGCGGCAGAAGGCGTTCAAGGCGACCGAGGCGTGGTTCCGCGGCATCATCGAGATGGCTCCGGCGGGCATCCTGGTCGCCGACCAGCAGGGCCACGTGATCATGGCCAATCCGCATGCCGAGCGCATCTTCCGCTGCCGTGCCGGCGAGTTGGACGGCGAGCCGCTTGCCGAACTCATGCCCGACATGCCCGGGCATGTCCTGGCGGGCGAACCCGCGCCGGCGGCGAGCGGGCTCGCCGCCGCCGACGGCGAAATGGTGCAGTCGAACGCGGTCGCCCGGGACGGCGAGCGGATCGCCATCGAACTCGATTCCTCGATGCTGCCCGACATCGACGGGTGGGGGCGCTGCGTGTGCGTCACGGTGCGCGACATCAGCGAGCGCAAGCGGGCGAAGGCGCGCCTCGCGAAGCAGCGCCAGGCGCTGCAGGACATCCTCGACAATAGCCCGGTGGCCGTCGCCTTCTCGTCGCGCGGCGAGTTCCGCTACGTCAACGCGCACGCCGCGGACATCCTCGGCATCGGCATCGGCGGCTCGTCGCTCGATGTCTTCGCCGACGCGGTCGAGCGCGACCGGGTGGGCGCGCTCCTCGCCGAGCACGGCATCGTGCGCAACGAGGAGATCTCGCTGATCGCGCGCGACGGCCGACCCATCCACGTGCTTGCGACCTTCATGCGCTTCACTCTCGAAGGCGACGCCGGCGTGCTGTCCTGGGCGATCGAGATCACCGATCAGAAGCTGGCCCAGGCCGAGATGCGCCGCGCGAAGGAACTGGCGGAGGACGCGACGCGCGCGAAGAGCGAGTTCCTGGCCAATATGAGCCACGAGATCCGCACGCCGATGAACGGCATCATGAGCATGGCCGAGATGCTCGCGAGCACCGATCTCGATCCCGACCAGCGCGATCTGACGCGCGTGATCCTTTCGTCGTCCGAGTCCCTGCTGACGATCATCAACGACATCCTCGACCTGTCGAAGATCGAGGCGGGACGGCTTGGGCTCGAGATGCTGCCCTTCGATCCGCAGGACGTCGCCGAGGGCGTGTGCGAACTCATCGCGCAGCAGGCGCAGGAGAAGGGGCTGCGCTTCCATTTCGTCGTCGACCCGGCCATCCCGGTTGCGGTGACGGGCGACGCAAACCGGCTGCGCCAGATCCTGCTCAACCTCGCGGGCAATGCCGTGAAGTTCACCGAGCGCGGCAGCGTGACGCTGCGCCTCGGCATCGCCGAGCGCGCGGGCGATGGTTCGTTCCTTCGCCTGCGCTTCGAGGTCGCCGACAGCGGGATCGGGCTCACCGAGGAGCAGATGGCCAAGCTGTTCCGGCCGTTCGAGCAGGCCGACCTGTCCACCTCCCGCCGCTTCGGCGGCACCGGCCTCGGCCTGTCGATCTGCAAGCGCCTCGCCGAGCTGATGGGTGGCCGGATCGGCGTCGTCTCGCGCTTCGGCGCGGGCGCGACGTTCTGGGTCGAGTTGCCGCTGCCGGTGAGCGATGCCGCGCCGCGCCGCCCGCCGGTGGACATCTCGGACATCTGCCTGATGACGATCGGCTTCGAGCGGACCGACGCCGAGACCGTCTCGGCCTATGCGGCCGCGGCGGGGCAAGGGGCGCCGGTGCATGCCCCGGCGGACGGCTACGTGTCGGCGGTCGCGCGCATCGTGCCCGGCGCTCCGGTCGTGGTCCTGGCGGCGATCGACGATCCGGTCTCGGGCCGCGACCTGGTGGCCGCGCTGGCGGCGCAGGGCGCGCGGCTGCGCGCGATCGTCGCCGTCGCGCCGCGGTCGATGATTTCGACCGTCGCGGCGGTCAAGGAGGGGGGCGCCGCCTTCGTCCTGCCGCAACCCTTCTCGGCGCGCTCGCTGTGGCGCGCCCTGGCGCTCGTGACCGGCCGCGTGGCCGAGGACGCGCGGCCGGAGGGCGCCGATGCCGCGGGCGGCACCGCCTGGGTCGCGCCGGAGATGGAGGAGGCGCGCGCCGCAGGCACGCTCATCCTGGTCGCCGAAGACAACAAGACGAATCAGCATGTGATCCGGCGGCTGCTCGGGCGCCTCGGGATCGCCTACGAGATCGCCGAGGACGGGATCGAGGCGCTCAGCATGTTCGAGCGCGGCCACTACGGAATGCTCCTGACCGACTGCCACATGCCGCGCATGGATGGTTTCGAGCTCGCCGCGACGATCCGCGGTCGCGAGGCGGGAACCGGTGCGCGGATCCCGATCGTGGCGCTCACCGCCGACGCCATCCCGTCGACCGAGCGCCATTGCCTCGAGGTCGGGATGGACGCGGTGCTCACGAAGCCGGTCCGGCTCGACCGGCTGCTGGCGGCGGTCGAGCGCTGGCTGCCGCGCGCGCTCGAGGGGCGC
>JBIKXN010000491.1:0-2991 GCA_044355765.1 Alphaproteobacteria bacterium | reverse complement strand
GAAGACGATCTGCGCGCCGCGGCGGCGGTCGGACTGCGCACCGGCTTCGTCGCCCGGCCGCTGGAGTACGGCGGCGGAAGGCGCGCCGACGACGGGACGCGCGGCGCCTGGGACGTCGTGGCTGCCGATTTCCTCGATCTTGCGGCCCGGCTCGGAGCCTGAAACGATCCGCGCGCCATGGCAGCACGCTCCATTCCCACGCGCCCGGACATCCCGCGCTACGATTCCCCGCCGATCGGGTCTGGCCTGCGTCTGGTCGAGGTTCCGCTGGTGCTCGCGACCGAAGCCAGTCTGCGCGGATATGGCAGGCTGGTCGACGATCCGGGCTCCTGCCCGATCGAGATCGTACGCTGGCCGGCGGCGGGATGGCGGCCGGTCGATCCGGATTGCGGCGACGAAGGCGGTGTCACCGAGGGCGAATTCGCCAGCCATTGGCGCGACGGTATCCTCCACGGCGCGAACGCCGCCGTCGGCGGTGCCTACGTGATCGGTCTGGCCAGCCGGCCGGACGCCGAAGACGGCGGCGGGCCCGGGCGCCGCGTGCTGCTGTGGCATGCCAACTACCACCCCGATGGCGGGCAGATGTTCTTTCCCCGGCACCGTGCGCCTTTCGTCGTGCCGATGGCGCTGGCCGGCGACGATGTCCGGCCCGAGCATTTCGTCAATTTCTGGTTCGACGGCACGCGCGGCCTGTGCATGCACCCGAATGTCTGGCACGAAGGCGTGTTCCCGTGCGGCGAGCACGGCGCTTTCCTGGACCGACAGGGCGCCGTCCACGCGCGCGTGAGCTGCGAGTTTCCGCGCGAGTTCGGATGCCTGCTCTCCTGCGCGTTGCCGCTGGAGCGGCCGGTGTCCGGGTGTTGAGGGACGCGGGACCATACTGCTAGATCCCGGCCGCCGCCGGAGGAGACAGACATGACAGCCATCGCCGATATCCGCGCCCGCGAGATCCTCGACAGCCGCGGCAATCCGACCGTCGAGGTCGATGTCCGGCTCGCCGACGGCAGCCTTGGCCGCGCGGCGGTGCCGTCCGGGGCATCGACCGGCGCGCACGAGGCGGTCGAGTTGCGCGACGGCGACAAGGCGCGCTACGGCGGCAAGGGCGTGCGCAAGGCAGTGGACGCGGTGAACGGCGAGATCTTCGACGCGCTGTCGGGGCTCGACGCCGAGGAGCAGATGCATGTCGACCGTCTGCTGGTCAGGCTCGACGGCACGCGCAACAAGTCGCGCCTTGGCGCCAACGCCATGCTCGGCACCAGCCTCGCGGTCGCCAAGGCCGCGGCGGCGGCCCGCGGCCAGCCGCTCTATCGCTATGTCGGCGGCGCGCGCGCCCATGTCCTGCCGGTTCCGCTGATGAATATCGTCAATGGCGGCGCCCATGCCGACAATCCGATCGACTTCCAGGAATTCATGATCATGCCGGTGGGCGCGCCGACGCTCGCCGAGGCGCTGCGCATGGGCGCCGAGATCTTCCATGCCCTGAAGAAGCGGCTCGCGGAAGCCGGTCATGCCACCAATGTCGGCGACGAGGGCGGCTTCGCCCCCGATCTGGCGAGCGCCGATGCGGCGCTTGCCTTCGTCGCGCGCGCCGTCGAGGCGGCGGGCTACAGGCTGGGCGAGCAGGTCGTGCTGGCGCTCGACGTCGCGTCCACGGAGTTCTTCCGCGACGGCCGCTATGTCATGGAAGGCGAGGGGCGGACCCTCGACTCGGCCGGCATGGTCAAGCTCTACGAGGAACTCTGCGCGCGCTACCCGATCGTCTCCATCGAGGACGGCATGGCCGAGGACGATTGGGAGGGCTGGGCGGCGCTTACGAGCGCGCTCGGCGGCAAGGTGCAGTTGGTCGGCGACGATCTGTTCGTCACCAACCCCGTGCGCCTCGCCGACGGTATCGGACGCGGCGTCGCCAATGCGGTGCTCGTCAAGGTCAACCAGATCGGCACCTTGTCGGAGACGCTCGAAGCGGTCGACGTCGCGCATCGCGCCGGGTACCGCACCGTCATGTCGCATCGCTCGGGGGAGACCGAGGATGCGACGATCGCTGATCTCGCCGTCGCCACAAATTGCGGGCAGATCAAGACCGGCTCGCTGTCGCGCTCGGATCGCTTGGCGAAGTACAACCAGCTGCTCCGGATCGAGGAGGCGTTGGGCCCGGTCGCGGCCTATGCGGGGATGTCCGTGCTGCGCGGCCGGTGAGCGCGGTGATTCCGGTTGACCGCCTTTGCCCGGCGTGATTCTTTCGCGGCGGCCATGGGTCTTCTCAGCGAATTCAAGCGCCGCGTCGGCGACGCGGTCGCTCCGGCGATCGGGTTCTGCGTGGTGGGCTATTTCGCCTATCACAGCATCCACGGCGATCGCGGCCTCGTCGCCTGGATGCGGCTGAAGGAGCAGACCGAGACCGCGCGCAGCGAATTGTCCGGGCTGCAGGCCGAGCGCAAGGCGCTCGAGCGCCGGGTTTCGCTGCTGCGGCCTGAAAGCCTGGACCGCGATCTGCTCGACGAGCAGGCGCGGGTCGTCCTGAATTTCGCGCGCGCCGGCGAGATCGTCATCGTCGACCGGCCAGTCAGCCGCTAGAGCAGTTGCCGGCCGCATGGAACCGGAGAATGGTTCCCTGGCGGCGCGAAAGGCGGTTCAAGCTGGCGACTATGTCGGGGAGGCCATCATGGATGGCCGCGGCTTTGTCGAAGGAGCTGCGTCGAAGGACCTGCGGCGCCGGATCGTAGCAGCGGTTGAAGAGGGCACACCGCGTCGCGTTGCGGCGATCCGCTTGTCGGTGCGCGAGATCTGCTCGATCAAGCTCATGCAGCGCTGGCAGAAGACCGGGATCGTGGCACCGGTCCGGCTGGGCGTTGGTCGCAAGGCATCGTTCCAGGGTCACGAGGTGCAACCCGGCTGCTCCCCGGCGTGCTCACGCGCGTAGGGGAGGAAGCACCCGGACAAGCGGCGTGGCGCGCGACGCCAGCCATGAAGGCGAAACGCGCCCCAAAGCAG
>JBIKXN010000093.1:0-10083 GCA_044355765.1 Alphaproteobacteria bacterium | reverse complement strand
GGCTGGAAGCGCCAGATCGAAGCGCAGGAAGTCGCGGCATGCGCCTTGCGCCTCGACCGGCTCGAAGCCGACGAAGCTCGCGTCGGTCCGCGGCAGGGCGATCAGCGTGTTGGGCTTGTACGGCAGCACCGTCACGCGGTCGAAATCGGCGCGATCGAGGGTCCTGCCGGCCTGGCAGCGCAGTTCCGGGTCCTTCGGCGCATAGAGCGCCATGCCCAGGTCGCGGCGATTGGCGTTGCGCGGAAGCTGGAAGACGGCTGTCAGAACCGTGTTGGCGGGACCTGTGCTTGGGCCCGTGCCGTCCGCCGAGCGGTCGCGCAGGAGGCTCGCCGATCCGCGCAGTTCGCGCCCGGCGGCCGCTTCCGAAAGGCCGAGCCTGTCGGCGAGCAGATCGTAGAACTTCGCAATCAGCCATGCGCCGGTGTCGGCGTGGTCGAGCGCCGCGAACGTCGCCGTCCAGAAGGCGCGGCGCGCCGGGTCCAGCCCGCCGTCGCGCGCCTGCTTGCCGGCGAATGCCAGACGCTGCGGGCGTCCGGCCTGATCGATGCCCGTCACGGCATAGGCGTCGTCGCTCGGCAGCATGCCCTGCAGCGCCGCGTGGAAGTCGTCGGGCAGCGCGTCTTCGACGACGATATGGGGGAACGGGTAGGTCCGCAGCGGCGCGTGAGCGATCTGATAGATCACATGGCGCCTTGCGTCGGCGAAGAAGCGCTCGACATGTCGCCCCGATGCGGTCGTCGTGTCGTTCGCGGTCGCGGTGAAGAGGTCCATTGGGATTTCGTCTCCTGTCAGCCGGCCTTGTGCAGCGCGGCCGGCCGTTGTTCGGCCACGAGCATCGCGTCGCGTTCGTCGCGCCAGAGATTCGCGTAGGCGCAGTCCGCGTAGCTTTCGAAATAGGGTCCGCCGATGGTGAAGTGCAGATTGGACAGATCGCAGGCGGGCAGGTCAGGGTCGTAGCCCACCAGATGGTTCCAGCGGCGCGGCAGGTCGCCGATCTCGTGATCGCCGGCCAGCCACTTGAACTGGTGCAGCTCGAGGCCGCTGGCCGCGTTGACGTAGTCCGCGGTGAGGGCGCGGCAGCGCGCGTTGTTGAACAGGATCGCGCTCGACCAGTTCTTCTTCGCGTAGCGCGTCTGGGTCGCGCCGAGGAACTTTACCGATTCGGACGGTACGTGCTCGTGCTTGGCGACCTGCACGGCGAAACGGTCGTCGCGCAGCGCCCAGAGCCGCGCGATGTCGTCGATCATGAGCATGTCGCAGTCGAAGAAGAGGGACCAGCCTTCGTAGCCGCTGAGATACGGCACCAGGAAGCGGGTGAACGAGAAATCGGTCGACTGCAGCGCATGGCGCGGCCGGGTGTGGATGCCCGCGAGCTGGTTCAGGGCCAGCGGCGCGATCGAGACGGGTTCCGATGCCCGCGCCATGATCGAATGCGCGAAGACGTGATAGGCGACGGTCTCGCGCGGGTCGAAGCCGATGAAGATCCTGATCATGCTGGGTCTCCTCGTTCAGGGGTTCGAGCGTCGCTCGGCGAGGCGAGCGGCGGCGGCGGCGATGACGTCGTCCCAGTCGCCGGCCTCGCCCTGCCGCAGCAGGGTGAGGGAGGGATACCAGGGGCAGTCCGGCCGCTCCGCCATCCAGTGCCATTTCAGGCCCCGCGCGGCGGGCAGCAGGACCGTTCCCGGCCGGCCGAGCGCGCCGGCGAGATGCGCTGCCGTGGTGCTGACGGTGACGACATGGTCCATCGCCGCGACCTGCGCCGCGAAGCCGTCGGTGTCGCGCAGCTGGTCGATCTCGGCGTCCTCGAGGATCGACACGCCGAGCTCGCGCGCCGCGGCGGCGATCTGGGCGCCGGCGGAGCCGTATTGCAGCGACACGAACCTGACCCCGGGCGTCCGCAGGATGGGACCCCAGCTGCGCAGATCGATGCTCTTGTGCGTCGGATCGAGCCGCGCCGCGCTCATCCACGAGATGCCGACCACCTGCTCGGGTCCGCCGGCGGCGTAGCGCGCGCGCAGCGCCGCGGTGCGCGCGCGGTCGGCGCGCAGATAGCCGGCGTGGCGCGGGAACCGTGCCAGCGAGCCGCGCAGATGCTGCGCCATGCTGGCGAGCGGCAGCGCCGCGTCGAAGGGGCCGGATGTCTCGGCGGCGGGCGGCGTGGCCGTGGCCGCGAAACGCCATCCGGGGAAGGAGCGCGCGAAGAGCGGCACCAGCCTGTGGTCGCACTCGACCACGCCACTCGCGCCGCCGGCCGAGAGGTCCAGCAGCATCGACGCGAACATCATCTCCTCTCCGATGCCCTGCTCTCCCCAGAGCAGCAGCCGCCGCGCGCCCGGCGTGTAGGGCAGCACGGCCCGTGCGCGGGCGGGGCCGCGATAGTCCCGGTGGCCGATGCCATGCTCGAACAGACGCCAGCCCTCGGCGAATTCGCCCAGCCGCAGCTGCGTGTCGGCGAGATTCCAGAGCGCGCGCACATCGTCCGGCGCCATGCGCAGGATCGCGCGCAGCGTGTCCACGGCGTCGCGCCATGCGCCGCGCTTCATCTGCGATGCGGCGAGATTGTGCCGCGCCTCGACATGGGCGCCGTTGCGCCGGATCGCCTCGGCGAACCAGGACTCCGCCGTCGTCCAGTCTCCGGCGACGTCGAAGACGGTGCCAAGATTGCTGCAGCCCATCGCGTAGGCCGGGTCGGCCTCGATCGCGCGCAGGAACGCCTCTGCCGCCGATTTCAGTTGCCGGCGCTGCAGCAGCACCAGCCCCAGATTGTTGTTCGCCTGGGGGTTCGCCGGATCGCAGGCGACGGCCCGGCCGAACGCGTCCTGGGCCGCGTCCAGATCGGATTGGGCATAGCGGATCAGTCCGAGCGCGATCCAGGCCTCGCTGCCGTCCTGCGTCGCGCGGGCGGCCGCGGCTGCCTCCTCGGCGGCCGCTTCGAGCTGACCTGCCGCCATCAGCGCCTTCGCATGCTCGACCCGCGGTGCCGAGGAGCGCGCGCCGGATGCGGCGCCTTCGCGCAGATGCAGCACGGCATCGGCATCGGCGTCGCCGGAGGGCCTGCGCTCCTCGTGCACCAGGCCCGTCGCGGGATCGGAGGCGACGCTCGTGGCCGTGTTGCCGGCGTGCCGGCCGCGCCGCGCGGCGCGCGCGCTGTCGGTCATCGCACGTCCTCCTGCCGCGGCGCGGTCCAGCGAGGGGCGAGGCGAGGGGAGGGCTGCATCGGGGCGCTCACAGGTATTTGACGATCGAGAGATCGCGCAGCAGCGCCATCATCCGGTAGGACGCTTCGAGCTGGGTCTGGGTGGCGCCGAGCTTGCTCAGCGCCTCGGTCATGTCGACGTCCTCGACCGAGCCGATCTGCAGGTCCAGCGTCGTGATGAAGTCCTGCTGCCTCTTGGTGACCTGCTCGAGCTGCGACTGCTTGACGCCCAGATCGCCGATCCGCTCGACGACCGCGTTGAAGCCGGCTTCGAGATCGGCGACCGCGCGCTGGGCGATCCGCCGGTAGCCCTGCTCGTTGCTCGGATCGAGCGTCGTGACGGAAAGGGCGTAGAGCGCCTGGGTGATGGTGTTCATCGCCGGGTCGCGACCGTTGACGCCATACGCGATGTCGGTGCTGGTCTCGATGCGCGCGACCAGCAGCGACTGCTCCGTCGCGCTGAACTCGCCGTCGTAGTAGCGCACCGGCACCGCGCCGGGCACCGCGCCCACGGCATTTCCGTCGAGATGGTCGCGGACCGCCGCGTAGAGCGCGTCGCCGGAGGCGGCCGTGCTGTCGAGCGGAAGGGCGGCGGCAAGCGAAGCGACGTTTCCGAGCGGCGTCCCCGCCGCCAGAACCGAGCCAGGGTCGCGCATCGGCGGGGCGTCGGACAGGCGGCCGGCGAAAAGATAGAACCCGTCGATCTGCGAATTCAGCAGCTGTGTGATTTCGGTCAGGGCGCCGCCGGCGGCGGTGCGCACGGTGAAGTTGCCCTGGGCCGCGGGTGTGGCGGCCGAGCTGACGCCGGCATAGGCCGTGACCTTCATGTCGCTGGTCAGATCCTTGATCCGCTCCAGGATCGTCTGCATCTGCTGCAGGCGGAGGTTCGTCGTGGTGTTGGTCTTGATGAAGGCTTCGGTGGTGACCTTGGTCTGTCGCAGGTTGAGCGAGAACCGCGCCGTCTCGCCCAGGTCGCTGTAGGTCGTCGCCTTCTTTCCCGACGAGACCTGCGCCTGCAGCGTGTTCAGATCGGCCTGGTTGTTCTGCGACAGCCGTCGCAGAAAGTCGTTCTGGGCGAAAGTGCCTACGATCGAGACCATCGGTCAGTACCTCAACGCATCATGGCGAGGAGTTCGTCCATCAGCTGGCGCGCCGCCGTGAGCACCTTCGCCGACGCGGCGTAGGAGTTCTGGATCTCGAGCATCAGCGCGAGTTCGCGGTCGACATTGACGGCGCTCTCGCCGCTGTAGCGCCGCTCGAACTGCTCGTTCAGCCTTTCGCGCGCCTGAAGCGCCTCGGAGGCGCCGTTCTTGGCGGTCGCCTGCGCGACGATCAGCGACCCGGCATAGCCCGTGAGGGTGAGGCCGGAACTGCCGGCGCCGGTGCCGAAGGGCTGCACCCGCTCGAAGCTGTCGACGACGGCACGGGGGATGGCGTTGTTCTGGGCGATGCTCCCGATCGTGGCCACGCTGGTGCCGTCGCGCAGCCGCCACGGTGCGGAGATCACGGCCGGATTGACGCCGACGATACGCGAGAAACCGTTCGCGGCCGTCCCCGGCGGCTCGGCGAACACCATCCTGGTGCCGCTGGGCACCTCGGTGTCGGCGCCGGTCCCGGCCCCGGTCGCCGGTGCGATCGTCACATCGAGTCCGACGATGGCGGTGACCCTATAGGTCGTCGGATGGTTGGCGAAGCGCAGATTCATGCCGACCGTCAGGCCGGCGGCCGACGAGACGGTCAGCGTCGTGGCGCCCTTCGCCAGGGTGGCGCCGGCGGTCACGGACGTGATGACCGGACGGATCGCGCCATAGGAAAACAGGTCGAGATCTGCCAACGCCAGGTTCTGGGCGATCCGCGCGGTCAGTTCGTCGAGCTGCGCCTGGGTGTCGACCATCGTCTTGTCGCGGATGTCCAGCAGGCCGCGCAGCCGGCCGCTCTTGATCTCGGCCGAGATATCGTTGCCGTCGAGAAGCACCGGCGAGAGGTCGCCTGCGGACAGTTCCATATCCGGAGAGATGACAGGAGTTGGGTTAAAACTCAGTTGACCAACGCCGGCATCGAGGATCTCCCGGCCCGAACGCATCGTCACCACGATCTCGCCGGTCGGCCGCTCGAAGGTGCGGATATCCACCAGTTCGGCGAGCGACTTCAGCAGCGCGTCGCGCCTGTCCTCGAGGTCCGCCGTGCTCTTGCCGAGGCCGCGGAGGCCGGCGATCGACCGGTTGAGTTCCGCGAGTTCCCGGACCGTCACGTTGAAGGTCTCCGCGGCGCTGGCGATCAGGCTGTCGGCGTCGGAGCGGAGGCTCTGGATGGTTTCGCTCAGCGCGTTCGCCGAGGTGGCGAAGTTCTTGGCGCGCTGGAGGACCTGCTGCTGCAGGGTCGACGAATTCGGCTCGTTGATCAGGTCGCGGAAGGAGTCGCCGATCTTGCCGACCGCCGTCGCGATCGACGACTCGTCGCCGGGGGTTCCGAAGGAAAGCTCCAGCTTGGCCAGGAAGTCCTCGGCCACCGCCAGCTGTGCCGCGATCGACTCGCCGGCGCGCAGCTCCTGCAGCAGGCTGCGGCTGACGCTGCGCGTGACTTCGCCAGCGGTGACGCCATAGGCGCTGCCGTCGGCGACCAGCGTCTGGAGCGGGGCCTCCTTGCGCGTATAGCCCGCCGTTCCGGCATTCGAGACGTTGCGCGATACGATGTCCAGCTGCGCCTGGGCCGAGCGCATGCCGCTGGCCGCGTTGCCGAAGATGCCCGAGAGCGAGGCGAGGGACATGGGGGGCTACCGGACCGGTTGGACTGCGGGTGCGACGTGGCCGGTCACAGCCGGCGATCGATCGCGACGGGACCGAGGCGCCGGTCGGTCGGCTTCAGCGGCGTCGGCGCGGTGCCGGTGCGGCCATAGCCCTGGGCGCGCGGGCGTTGCGCCTCGGCGGCTGAGACGACCGCGCGCAGAACGCTCTCGTTGGCCTCGCGCGCGGCGGCGAGCGTGCGCTCGTTCTCGCGCGCCGTGGCTTCGAACTCGACGAACGTGTCCTCGAGTTCCCCGCGCAGCGCATCGGTGACGGCCGCGACGGTCTCGGGGTCGCGGTGGAACGCCCGGGTCAGGGTCGAGAAGGCCTCGACCAGCGCGGCCTTCTCCGAGACCAGGCCGGCGAGCGATTCTCCGGAGACAGCGCGCACCGACGCGGTCTCGCGCCGCATCAGGGCGACGAGGCGGCCGGCGACCGCGATCAGCTCGCGGATATTGGCCTCGGGAACGGGCTTGGGGAGGGGACGGCTCTTCTGCTCAAGCATCGGACTTCTCCTGCATGCGAAGGATTTCCCGGGCGATCCCGGAGGCGAGGCCGATGCCGCCCGTACGGACGATCGATTCGGCATAGGCGTCGATCTGGAACGAGCGCATCATCCGCTCGCCGTTGCCGCCGCCGAACGGTCCGTCGGTGCGGATCGTCTCGAAGATCGGGGCCAGCATCTGCGACAGGAACATCTGCTCGAACTTGCGCCCGACCTGCATCGCCTGTTCCGCGGTGGCGCCCGCCGACGGCAGGCGCGGCGCCGCGGCCGGGGCGATGGCGGCGAGGCTCGAGGGGCCGGGGATCGCGGCGGTCATCACAGCACCTCGATGTCGGCCTGGAGGGCGCCGGCGGCCTTGATCGCCTGCAGGATCGTGATCATGTCGCGGGGACCGAAGCCGAGCGCGTTGAGACCGTTGACGAGTTCCTGGAGCGTGACGCCCGAGGGCAGGATCGCGAGCCGGCGGTCGGTCTCTTCCTGGATGTCGATCTGGGTACGCGGAACCACCACGGTGGCGCCCCCCGGCGCGATCGCGCCGCCGGTGATGTCCCCGGGAATGATCGCTCCGCCAGTGCCCTGCGGCGCAAAGGGATTCGGCTGCGAGACCTGCGGCGCTTCGGTGATGCGGATGGTCAGATTTCCGTGGGCGATCGCGACGGTCGAAATGCGGACCGCGTCGCCCATCACCACCGTTCCGGTCTTTTCGTCGATCACCACGCGCGCGATCTGATCGGGCTCGACCGGCAACTGCTCGATGTCCGTCAGCAGATTGACCAGGTCGCCGCGGCGGTTCTCGGGAACGAGCAGCAGGACCGTGCCCGGGTCCAGCGGCCGAGCGCTGGGGATGCGCAGGAAGTTGTTGATGGCCTGGGCAATGCGCCGCGCGGTCGTCAGGTCCGGGTTGCGCAGCGCGATGCGCGTGCGGTCCATCGAAGCCAGCTGGAAGCCGAGTTCCCGCTCGACGATGCCGCCGCCGGCGATCTTGCCGTTGGTGGGGATGTTGCGCGTCACCGTCGCGCCCTGGCCCTGGGCGGTGAAGCCGCCGGTGGTCACGCCGCCCTGGGCGACGGCGTAGATCTCGCCGTCGGCGCCGAGCAGCGGTGTGACCAGCAACGTGCCGCCCTGCAGCGACGTCGCGTCGCCGAAGGTGCCGACGGAGACGTCGATGCGCGAACCCTGGCGCGCGAAGGCTGGCAGCGTCGCCGTCACCATCACCGCCGCGACGTTGCGGGTGCGCAGGCTGCCCGCGATGTCGCGCGTGTTGACGCCGAGGCGCTCGAGCATCGCGATGATGCTCTGCTGCGTGAAGGGGGAGTTGTTGAGCGTGTCGCCGGTGCCGTTGAGGCCGATGATCAGGCCGTAGCCGACCAGCTTGTTCTGCCGGATGCCCTCGAAATCGGCGATGTCCTTGATCCGCGAGCGCGTCTGCGCGTCCGCCGGCAGCGCGATGCCGGTCGCTGCGGCGAAGCCGAGGGCGGCGGCGAGGAAGAGGGGAAGTCCGATACGCATGGGAGCCTGCATTCTGCGGGTTTCTCGGTCCCGCCTTGCGAGCGGCGTGCCAGCGGCTGTGCGACCTCCAACCTTCTGATTTAGCGCGACGATCCGATCCGGCCTTGCGCCGGGGCGCGGTGGCGCTGGGGCAGAATGCGCAGCGCCCCCGGCAGAAACTGCCCGGCGCGCTCGCTTGCGTGCGCCCACGGATCTGTCATAACGACGGCATCTCGGCTTCGGCCTGCGCCGGCAACCGGGCTTGGTGACCGCATGAAGATCGTCGATCCTGCGAGCATACGCGGACCCGCGCCCGTCCGGCGCACCGAGCGCGCGACGGGCAGCGGTGGCGCGTTTGCGCGCCATCTCGGCGAGACGGCCGAGGCCGGCTCGGCCTCGGCGACCGGCGCCGCTGCGGCGGCCGCGGGGCTGTCCGGCATCCTCAGCCTGCAGGAGGCCGACGATCGCACAGCGTCCCGCCGCAAGGCGGTGGCGAGGGCCGACACCCTTCTCGACAAGCTGGACGAATTGCGGCACGGCCTGTTGATGGGCGAACTGACGATCGGCCAACTGTCCGAACTCGAGCGGCTGGTCGCCTCTCGGCGCGCCGGGGTCGATGACCCGCGGCTGGCGGCGGTGCTGGACGAGGTCGATCTCCGGGTCCAGGTGGAGATCGCAAAATATCAGGCGAATTCAGGAGCTTGACGGGTTTCCCCACGACCGCCTCGGGGCTGCGCGCGCGGCTTGCTGGGGCACTGGTCGATTTCTATACTCCGCGCCCTCTTCGAACCGGACCGAACGCTGATCCATGACCCATCCGCTTCTGCCGGCCGATTACCGGCCGTCCGAGAACGAACCCTTCATGAACCCCGTGATGCGGGAGTATTTCCGCCAGAAGCTGCTGCGCTGGCGGTCCGAACTCCTGCAGGAATCGTCCGAGACCCTGCTCAACCTCCAGAACGAAACGGTTCCCGAGGCGGATCTGACCGACCGCGCGGCGACCGAGACCGATCGCTTCACCGAGCTGCGCACCCGCGACCGCGAACGCAAGCTGATCGGCAAGATCGACGCCGCGATGCGCCGGATCGACGACGGGTCCTACGGGTACTGCGAAGAGACCGGCGAACCGATCGGCGTGCGCAGGCTCGAAGCGCGACCGATCGCGACGCTGAGCCTCGAAGCGCAGGAGCGCCACGAGCGCATCGAGCGCACGCAGCGCGACGACTGAAAAGCTTCGGGCGCGGCACCTGCTCGGTGCCGCGCCCGCCTTCGCCTGCCGTGCGCGATCGTCAGAACGGGAAGATCACGTCGAAGATCTCCTGGCCCCAGCGCGGACGCTGGACATCGGTCAGCTGACCGCGGCCGCCGTACTGGATGCGGGCTTCGGCCAGTCGGTCATGCGGGATCTCGTTGGTCGAGCGGATGTCCTGCGGCCGCACCACGCCCGCGACCTGCAGCACACGGTTCTCGCTGTTGACGCGGACCTCCTGGCTGCCCTGGACGACCAGGTTTCCATTCGGGAGGATCTGGGTCACGACCGCCGCGACGCGCAGCGCGATCGTCTCTTTGCGCTCGATCGAACCGCTGCCGGTGCTGCGGCTGCCGGAACTCATGTCCACCAACGAGGCGTTGCTGGCCCCGCCATTGTCGCCGGGCAGCCGCTTGAGGACCCGGGCGGGGTTGTAGCCGAGAAAGCTCGGCAGGCCAGCCTCCTCGGTGTTCTCGCGCTGACGCGAGGACGAGTTTTCCAGCGTGGCGGTGTCGGCGATGTTGATGGTCACGGTCAGGATGTCGCCGACCGTGCTGGCGCGCTGATCCTTGAAGAAGGCGCGCGCGCCGGGCTGCCAGAGCGAGTTGGGCTGACGCTCGACCGCGATCGGGGTGGGCATCGGCATCTGGATCGGCGACCGCACCGCCGCCGGGTTCTCGATCGGGCTTTGCGGCGGCGGCGCGCCGACATGGCTCAGGCGGTCCATGGTGCCCGCGCAGCCGCCGAGGGCGAGGGCGAGGACGAGGGCGGGGACGGGAAGGGTACGGGGGCTCATTCTGGTTCTCCGTGCCGGTCAGTTGACAAGGGCGGAACGGGCGGCGGCGACGACCATGACGGTGTC
>JBIKXN010000092.1:0-10090 GCA_044355765.1 Alphaproteobacteria bacterium | reverse complement strand
CGCGGCGGCGGAATAGCCTGCCGCCGCCGCGGCTCAGTGCAGCGACGGCTTCTTCAGGAAATCGTCGCGATCGCCCGAGCGCAGCACCGCCAGCATCTCGGCGTCGCGGCGCCGGATGGTCATCTGCACCTCGGTGCCCGCCGGCCCGAGGCCCCAGACGCGCCGGAAGAATTCGGCCAGCGTCGCGACAGGCACGCCGGCGACGTCGACCAGCTGGTCGCCCTCCCGCAGTCCGGCGCTGTCGGCCGGCCCGCCCTTCGCCACGCCGCCGACGACCAGGCCGCTCGCCGCCTCGCCAACATAGACCCCGAGCCACGGGCGCGGCACGGCGCGGCTGCGCCCGCGCTCGACCAGATCGTCCAGGATCGGCACCAGCAGATCGACCGGCACGCCCATGTTGCCCTGGACGCGCCGCCGTCCCACGCGCTCCTCGACCAGCAGCGAGCCGATCGCCAGCAGCCGGCCCGTCGCGTCGACGATCGCGGTGCCGCCCCATTGGGGATGCGCTGGCGTCGTGAACAGCGCCTCGTCGAGCAGATATTCCCAATAGCCGGCGAATTCGCGCTTGTCCGAGATCTCGGCCTGCAACGTATGGGCACGGCCGCCATGCCCGATCACCACCACCCGGTCGCCGGCCTGGACGCCGGTCACGCTGCCGATCGGCAGCGGCGGCAGATTGAGGCGCCCCAGCGCCTGAACCAGCCCGAACCCGGTCGCCTGATCGTAGCCCAGCACATGGGCGGGCAGAACCCGGCCGTCATTCGTCGACAGCCAGACCGCGCTCGCCTCGGTGACGAGATATCCGATCGTCAGGATCAGCCCGTCGCCACGGATGACGACCCCGCTGCCCGCGCGCTCGGTGCCAAGCACCGACGCGGTGAAGGCGTCGGCCGGGATCTCCGTGCGGACACCGACGACCGATTCGACGGCGGCGTCGAGGTCGAAGGCCTGGCGCGCCGGATCGGGCTGCAGATCGGCCGGGAAGGCCCACTCCGCCGGACGCTTCATGCCGCGCTCCCGCGCCTCAGACTTCGAGCGCGCGACGATAGAGATCCAGCAGCTCGTCCTGCTCGCGCCGGTCGGGCTCCTCCATCTTCCGCAGCTTGATCACCTGACGCATGATCTTGGTGTCGAACCCGTTGCCCTTGGCCTCGGCGTAGACCTCGCGGATATCGGCGGCGAGTTCGCTCTTCTCGGTCTCGAGCCGCTCGATCCGCTCGACGAAGCTCTTGAGTTTCGCTGCCGCGATGGTGCTGCTGGTGCCGTCCGCCATGCTGGACTCCCTGGGCGCTGTAGCTGGATGCCCTGTCTTAGGTGGTGCGGCGGGCCGGAGCAACCGGCGCCCCGCCAGGCCTGTGGATTACCGGGACAAGCGTTGCAGGATCCCGGTCAGGACGCGGTCGCGCTCCACCGTCGCGACCGTGACCCTGAGCCGGTTCCCGGACGCGGGAACGACCTCGATCCGCAGATTGCGCGGCGAATCGAAGACCAGCCGCCGCCGCTCCACGTCCAGCTGCCCCCGCCTGCGCTGCGTGAAGGGCTGGTCCGTCGCGCGCGCGTAGCTGCGTCCGCGGGCGAAGACGGCGTGAACCTCTGCAGGATCGCCGTCCTCGACCACCAGCATCACGTCGTCGCCATTGTCGAGCGACCCGCGCCAGCCGCCGACGAAACGCGCCAGCGGCGCGTTGTCGTTGGCCGGTCGCGGCAGGACGCTCGGCACCGATTCGAAACGATAGGGCACGGCGGCGGGCGGCGTCTTTTCGCAGGCGAGCCCGTCCAGCTCGGGCGCGGTGGCGAAGGCCAGGATGCAGCCGCCGAAGCGACGGGCGAAGCCGCTCGACATACCGACGCCATGGCCCTTGATCGAGGGCGGACGGTCGATCACCAGATGCGGGACGTTGCGCGCGCGCAGCGCCTCGCTCAGCGCCGGGCCGCGTCCGCCGGGATCGAAATCGTCGTTGTCGAAGAAAAACACCATGATGCGCGCGTTGCGCAGGAAGCCGGCGATGCGCATCAGTTCGCCGTGGTTCTTCTGCACGCGTTCGGGGTCCATGCGCGCCGACCCATAGGCGGCCGGCGCCGTCGCGACGATGACGTCGGCGAGATCCGGCGTGGTCGCCTGCGCCAGCAGCGCGATCCAGCCGCCGGCGCTCTGGCCGGCCAGGACGATACGGGCATAGCCACGCGCCCGCAGCCCCTGCGCCGCCTCGACCAGCGCCAGCGTCGCCGAGCGGATCGTGTCGCCTTCGGGCGGACGGTCCAGCCTGAAGACGTCGAACCCGCCCCGCCGCAAGACATCGACGAAGATCGCCGGCGCGGGATCGGTCGGCCGCGGCGCGTCCCCGGCATGGTTCCAGATCACCACGCCCAGAGCCTCGGCCGGGCCACGCTGCGCGGCGTCGCCGCCATCGGCGACCAGGACCGGCTGCGCGATCGCGCCGGCCGGCAGCGCCGCCGCCAGGCAGGCTGCCGCGAGGAGGACGCGCGCGGCGGCGGCAAGTCGCCGGAAAACGCCGTTCAATGCTTGTGCGACCCGCCGCCCGCGGCCTGGAACCGAGCCTGCGCGTCCGGCTTCGCCTCGGTCTGGTGCTTCGCCTTCCAGTCCTCGTAGGGCATGCCGTAGACGATCTCGCGCGAAGCGTCCTTGGTCATGCCGAGACCGCGCGCATCGGCGGCCTCCTTGTACCAGTTGGACAGACAGTTCCGGCAGAAGCCGGCGAGGTTCATCAGGTCGATGTTCTGCACGTCGGTGCGAGCGCGCAGATGCTCGACCAGGCGGCGGAACGCCGCGGCTTCGAGTTCGGTCCGGGTCTTGTCGTCCAATCTGGCCTCCTGCGGCTGGTCGGGTCGAATATAGGCGCGCCGCGGGGCCGCGAGTAGGCGTGGCGAACGGACTGGCTGCGCTATGCTGGGGCCATGGTCGAGGTCTCGCGATACCGGCTCCCGAAACGGCCCGGCTGCGCCGCGGCGCTGCTGGCGGCCGCGGTGGCGGCACCGCTCGCCGCGGCACAGACGCCAACGGCCGCGCAGGGGCTGGCGCCGGCGCCCGCGCCGGCCTGGCTCGGCGGCCGCGTCACCGCGATCAGCGAGAACGACGAATACGCCTTCCGCGTCACCGTCGACCAGCATTACAGCAACGGGATGCGGCTGGTGTGGCTCTCGGATCCCGTCGACGCCACCGGGGCCGGTCCGCTCGGCTGGTCGCGGCGCCTCGCCGAGGCCGTACCCGGTTTCGCCGCGACGCCGGGGACGCTGCGCGTCGGCCTCGCGCTCGGCCACAGCATGTACACCGCCGCCGACACGCGCCGCGTCGTGCCGGCGCCCGACGACCGTCCCTATGCGGGCTGGCTGTTCGGCGCGCTCGCCCTGATCAACGAGGTCCCCGGCGCGACGCCCGGCGCCGCGATGGCGGAGACGCTGGAATTCACGATCGGCATCGTCGGCCCCAGCGCGATGGGCAAGGAACTGCAGGGCGCCTGGCACCGCATGATCGGCTATCCGAGGGCGCGCGGCTGGGACAGCCAGATACGCGACGAACCCGGCTTCGGTCTTGCCTACGAGCGGCTCTGGCGGGTTCCGCTCGCGGGCGCGGCGGACGCCGGAAACCCGGGCACGCAGGCGGGATTAGATGTCCTGCCCCATGTGGCGGCGGGTCTCGGAAACGTCGCTACATTCGCGGCGGGCGGCGCGATGCTGCGCATCGGCCGGCACCTCGCGGACGATTTCGGCCCGCCGCGCGTGCGCCCGGCGCTGTCCGGCGCCGGCGCGCGTCGCGCCGGCGCGCGCGTCGCCGCCTACGCCTTCGCGGGCGTCGAGGCGCGGCTGGTCGGCTACGACCTCTTCCTGGACGGCACGATGTTCCGCGACGGGCCCAGCGTCGACCGACGCCCGGCAGTCGCGGACGCGCTTGCCGGCGTCGCGCTGTCGTGGGGCGATCTGCGTGCCTCCTTCGCCTATCACTGGCGCGGGCGCGAATTCGAGACGCAGGGCCGGGCGGACCGTTTCGGCGCCTTCAGCCTCGGTCTCGCCTTCTGACCCGGCGACCAGCGACCGTTGCGCGCGACGCCGCTTTGCCGGATCCTGCGCGCCGTTTCGACGGAGCGACGAGGACGAGGACATGGCTGACATCGGTGGCGCTGCCGGACCCGCGGGCAAGCTGGTCATCCGCAATATCGGGCTTCTGCTCTCGGGCGACCTCGCGCGCCCGATCCTGGATGCGGACACGGTCGTGGCGGACAAGGGCCGGATCGCGGCCGTCGGCTACGCGCGGGACCTGGACCTCGAGGGCGCCAGGGTCACGATCGACGCCAAGGGCTGCGCGCTGGCACCCGGCCTGATCGACAGCCATGTCCATCCCGTGTTCGGGGACTGGACGCCGCGCCAGAGCCAGCTCGGCTGGATCGACTCCTTCCTCAACGGCGGCGTCACGACGATGATCTCGGCCGGCGAGGTCCACCTGCCCGGCCGGCCCAAGGACATCGTCGGCCTCAAGGCTCTGGCAATCACCGCCCAGCGCAGCTTCGACGCCTTCCGCCCCGGCGGCGTGAAGGTGCACGCCGGCGCGCCGGTGATCGAGAAGGGCATGGTGGAAGAGGATTTCGCCGAACTCGCCAAGGCCGGCGTGAAACTGCTCGGCGAGATCGGGCTGGGTTCGGTCAAGGCCGGCGACGAGGCGAAGAAGATGGTCGCCTGGGCGCGCAAATACGGCATGAACTCCACCATCCACACCGGCGGCCCGTCGGTGCCCGGCTCGGGCTATATCGACGAGAGCGTCGTGCTCGAGGCCGATGCCGACGTCATCGGCCACATCAACGGCGGACACACCTCGCTGTCGCTCAAGCAGATCACCTGCCTGTGCGAGCGCTGCGAGCGCGCGATCGAGATCGTCCACAACGGCAACGAGCTCGCCGGGCTGCACGCGCTGCGCGTCGCGCGCGAGCTGGGCCAGCTCCAGCGGGTGATCGTCGGCACCGACTCGCCGGCCGGCTCCGGCGTACAGCCGCTCGGCATCCTGCGCATGATCGCGCTGCTCTCCGCGCTGGGCGATACGCCGGCCGAGCAGGCTTTCTGCTTCGCTACCGGCAACACCGCGCGGCTGCGCGACCTGGATTGCGGGCTGATCGAGCCGGGTCGCGCGGCCGATTTCTTGCTGATGGACCGCGCGCAGCATTCCAGCGGCACCGACCTGCTCGACAGCGTGCGCAAGGGCGACCTGCCGGGCATCGGCATGGTGATCATCGACGGCGTCGTGCGCATCGGTCGCTCGCGCAACACGCCGCCGGCCGAACGCGTGCCGGAGATCGTCCATTGAGCGGCCGCTTCCGCGTCGCCGGCGTGCAGCACGACATGCGCGCCGTCGCGTCCTTCGACGCCTTCGCGGCGCAATGCGCGCATCATGTCGCGGCCGCGGCGGAATGGAACGCGGATGCCTGCCTGTTTCCCGAGTTCCTGACCACGCAGCTTCTGTCGATCCCGCGCCCCGACGGCGCGGCGGCTTCGATCGGCGACCTCGACGGCTTCACCCAGGCCTATCGCATGCTGTTCGCGGGCCTCGCCCAGCGACACCGCATGACCATCGTCGCGGGCACGCATGTTCATCGCCGCGACGGCGCGCTGCGCAACGCGGCGCATGTCTTCCTGCCCGACGGCAGGATCGAGACGCAGGAGAAGCTGCATCTGACGCCGACCGAGGTCTCGCCCTGGGGCATCGCGCCGGGCGACGGGCTGCGCGTCTTCGATCTGCCCTTCGGCCGCGCGGCGGTGCTGATCTGCTACGATGTCGAGTTTCCGGAGCTCGCCCGCCAGGCGCGCGCGCGCGGGGCCGACATCGTCTTCGTGCCGGCCTGCACCGACGACCGCCAGGGCTTCCACCGCGTCCGCCATTGCTGCCACGCCCGCGCGATCGAGGACCAGATCTTCGTCGCCACCGCGCACACGGTCGGCAACCTCCCCGTCGAATGGATGCGCGGCAATGTCGGCAACGCGGCGGCGCTCACGCCCTGCGACGTGCATTTCCCGCCCGGCGGCGTGCAGGCGCAGGGCGAGATGAACCTTGAGCAGATCGTCGTCGGCGAATTCGATCTCGCCCAGCTGCGCCGTGCGCGCGACACCGGCAGCGTTCGCACCTGGCAGGACCGCCGCGGCGATCTCTATCCGCTGGCGTCGTGAACGCTTGCGCGCACGACATCGCCGGCGGCGCGATGCGAATGCGGGCCCTGGATCCGACCCGCGCGGACCGGTCCCTGGATCCTGGAGGCGCTGCGCCATGGTCAAGCAGGTTCGCAACTCGATCGCCGGCGGCCGCGCCGCGATAGGCGCGCAGCTCCTGGAACTCGCCTGGGATCTGGAAAACGAGCCGATGACCTATGCGGCGCTGCGCGCGCGCTACCGCATCTCCCAGCCGACCGCCTATCGCCGCATCAAGGATCTCGATTCCCTTTTCGGCGGTGCCGTCCAGCGGACGCCCGATGCCGACGGCGAGATCAGCTTCTCGATGCCCATGGGCAGTTCCGGGCGCTTCGCATATTTCAGCGAGGCGGAAATCGTGCTGCTGCGCGAAGCGGCGAAGCATTTCGAGGCGAGCGCCAGGCCGGACGACGCGCGGCGGCTGCGCGCCATGTCGCAGGCAGTGCTCGACTCGATGCCCGCATCGCGTCGCCGCCGGGTCAATGTCGATGCCGCGTCGCTGGCCGAGCGCGAGGGGATCGCCATGCGCGCCGGGCCGCGCCCCGTGCTCGATTCCGAACTGGTCGCGCGCATCCGCCAGGCGATCCTCGCGCAGAAGATCGTGACCATCGAATACGCCGCCCGGGTCTCGCGTGGCGTCAGGACCCACCGTCTCGAACCGCATGGCATCGTCTTCGGTCACCGCAACTATCTCGTGGCCTTCTATGCCGGCGACGCGAAGCGCGGCGCCGCCCTCTTCGCGCTATCGGGGATCCGCAAGCTGACGATCGAGGCGGCACCCTTCGCCTTCCGCGAGGGCTTCGACATCGACGCCTTCGCCCGCCAGAGCTTCGGCGTCTGGCAGGGCGACACGATCGACGTCGTCTGGCGTTTCGCCGCCGACCGTGCCGCGGACGTGATGGAGACGTTCTTCCATCACACCGAGACAAAGACCGTCCTCGACGACGGCAGCGTCGAGGTCCGCTTTCGCGCCTCCGGCCAGACCGAGATGCTCTACCATCTCGTCACCTGGGAGGACGCGATCGTCGGCATCGAGCCGCCGCAGCTGCGCGACGCCTATCTGGCCCTGCTCGAGCGGATCCGCAGCCGGCTGGCCGATGCGACGGCGGCCGGGCTTCCCGCCACGCGTTCCGGCCCTTAGGCTGTCGGCCTCGACGACCTTGTTCCGGAGACAGGCTTCATGACCGACGCCGAGCGCGCCGAGCGCCTCGCCGGAGAGCTGGAATCGGCCTTCCGCAATCGTGCCGATCTCTACCGGCTGATGCTGGAGGAGATGACGGCCGAGCTGGGCGCCGATCGCGCCGAGGCGATCCTGGTGCGAGCGATCGAGCGGCGCGGGCGCGAGGTGGCGGCCGGCGCCTTCGCCGGCTTCGGTCCGCGCGACGCCCGGCGCATCGGCGAGGCGTTCCTGGCCGTCAGCCCCGATGGCGGGCGCATGTACCCGGTCGATGTCGAGCGCCGCGCCGACGGCATCGCCTTCCAGGTCAGGCGCTGCCCGCTGAAGGACGCATGGGTCGCCGCGGGCATCGGCGGCGCGGACCTGGCACGGCTCTGCCGCATCGCCGGCGCCTTCGATCGCGGCCTTTTCGAGGCGACCGGCGTGCGCTTCTCGAACGCGACCTGGACCGAAGGGACCGAGGGCTGCTGCCGCATCGACCTGGCCGACGCCGAAAGCTGAGTCGGCGCCGCCCGCTTCGCTGCGGCTCAAGCCCGTCCCGCACGGCGCAGCAGCAGCTTTTCTGCGAGGGCCGGGACGTCGTCGGGCCAGTAGCGCGCTGGACGCGGATGCGCGGAGCCCGAGGCGTCGTGGGCCCGGCAGGCCAGAAGGACGCTGGTCCAACGCGCGGGGATCGCACCCCGGCCCTGGGCGGCCCCGAGCAGCGCGCCGCAGATCGCGCCGTTGGTATCGGTGTCGCCGCCCTGCCCCACCGTCTGCGCCAAGGCCGCCTCGAACGGCGTGCCGCGGGCGAGATGGCAGAAAGCGTTCTGGAAGGCGATCATGACCCAGCCCATCTGCGTGAAATACTCGTCCGGCCAGATGCCGGTGCGCGCGGCCACGAGTGCGGCGCGCAGCGGCACGATATCCGGCTCGGCGCCGATCGCCCGGTCGGCCGCCGCGAACATGCTGTCGGCGTCGCCACCCGCGATCGCTGCCGAGATCGCCGCCGCATGGGCCGCCGAGGCCGCGACGCAGATCGGATGCGGGTGCGACAGCGCCGCGTCCTCGCGCGCGACGCGCGCCGCGTCTTCGGGATCCCGAGCCCAGATCCCGGCCGGCGCGCAGCGCATCAACGCCCCGTTGGACTGGCTCGAACGGCTCGCGGCGCGCCGCATGGCGGCAGCGGGCGCGTTCGCGCCGGCGACCGGCACGGACATCGCCTGGCGCGTCGTGCCGCCGATGTCGAACGGCTTGGAGGCGTACCATCCCGCATAGGCGCGCGCGACCGCGTCGGCGGACCAGTCCGGCGAGCCCGCCAGCGTGCGCGCCAGGTCGAGCGCGAGTTCCGTGTCGTCGGTCGGCTGGCCGGCGATCGTTTTCCAGACGCCGCCATCCGCGAGGTCGCGCACCCCGCCCGGATGGCTGCGGGCGATATCGCGCCGCGACCGGAACTCGACCAGCGCACCGAGCGAATCGCCGATCGCCTGGCCGAGCAGGCAGCCCACGCCGCGATCGAGCGCGACATCCTCGGCGTGGCGCGGCCAGGCCAGCGCCACACGGGGCGTCACCTGCCCGCCCTCGGCCACGCCGCCCCAGTCGCGCCCGGCGAGCGCGCGTGCCGCGGCCGGCGCGCCGCCGAAGCAGAGCCGCGTCGTACTGCGCCCGTCCTGCGTGTAGACGACCGCTGCACCGCGCTGATCGAGCAGCATGCCGCCCGCGCCGCGCAGCAACGCATGCCCCGCCGCGTAGTCCCAGCCGCACGGCGCGTTGAGCGAGACCGCGGCGACGCCGTCGCCCGCCGCGACGCGCGCGAGACGATAGGCGATCGAGGCGAGCGCCACGAAACGCGCGGGCGCGACCAGCGCCGCGTTGCCGAACGGGCGTCCGGCGGCGGCTTGGCTGACGAAGACGATCCGTCCGGCCGCGAGCGTGCCTTGCCGCAGATCATTCGCGACCGCGACACCGTTGCGCAGCAGATGGTCGAGACCCTCGGCCCAGGCGATCGTGTCAGGCCCACGATCGGGCGAGCAGGGCGCATGCACCACGCCAAGTACCGGGACGCCGTCGCGCAGCAGCGCGATCGACACGGCAGAGCCGCGATGGCCGTCCAGGAACGCGCCGGTGCCGTCGTTGGGATCGACCAGCCAGCAGAAGGGCGAGCCGGCCATTGGCGCGAAGCCGGTCTCCTCGCCGCGCCAGGATGCCGGTAGCAGCCCCAGCAGGAACTTGCGCAGCTCCGTCTCGACCTCCTCGTCGATCGGCCCATGACCATGAGCGCCGCGCGGCCCGCCAGCGCGCGCGAACTCCGCGGCGATCCGCCGCCCGCCCGCCTCGGCGGAGGCGACGATCGCGGGCAGCAACATGGGAAGTGCGGGCACGTGTTGCATGGACATCGGACCTCTGGATGGACGGGAAATGCCCCATGCTGCCATCCAGGCCGATCAATTCCTGACGCGCGCCCGCGACGATCCCGTCAATCGCCGGCCGCGCCCCTGGGATGTGAAGGGGTTCTGCGTCCGCGCGCCCGAAATGGGCGACACCGCCTGTCACTTCGTCCCTCCTGCTGCGCGATACCCCGCGCGATCACCACCCGGAGTGATGACGCTCGGGAAGAGCTTCCCCTCGGCCACCATATGCAGCCGCTGCACCGCCCGAGACGCCCGATCCGGACGCCGCAGGGATGAGAGCGAGGATTTCGCCCGCTATTGCATCGACGCCTTCGACCGGCTCTACGCCGAGGGCGCC
>JBIKXN010000489.1:0-3022 GCA_044355765.1 Alphaproteobacteria bacterium | reverse complement strand
CGGCAAATCCGGCGCGGGCGATCATCGACGGGCTTGGCGACCTGTCGCGCAGGCACGGCGTGGATCTGGCTGCGATGACGCGGCTGTCGCACGGCACGACGATCGCCACCAACGCGCTGATCCAGCGTCGCGGCGGCAAGGTGGCGCTGGTCGTCACCGAGGGCTTCCGCGACCTGATCGAGATCGGGCGACAGATCCGCCCGCGCGTCTTCGACCTTCAGGCCGACCATCCGGCGCCGCTCGTGCCGCGCGAACTGCGCTTCGAGGCGCCCGAGCGCGTGACCGCCGACGGCGCGCCGCTCAGGGCGCTGTCGCCCGAGGGGCTGGCGAAGCTCGTCGCCGAGGTCGGCGCCGCGCAGCCCGACGCCTGCGCGGTGTGCTTCCTGTTCTCCTTCGTGAACCCCGCGCACGAGCGCCTCGTCCGGGACGCGCTCGCGCAAGCCTTTCCCGGCCTCTACCTGTCGGTCTCGTCCGAGGTCCAGCCGGAGTTCCGCGAATACGAGCGGCTGTCGACCACTGTGCTCAACGCCTATCTCCAGCCGGTGCTGGATCGCTATCTCGGCGCGCTGGCCGATGGCCTCGCCGTGGCCGCGCCGCAGGCGGCGCTCGGCATCAACCAGTCCTCGGGCGGCCTGATGTCGGTCGAGCGCGCGCGACGCTTCCCCATCCGCACCGCGCTGTCCGGGCCGGCGGCGGGCGCGGTCGGGGCCATCCACATGGCGCGGCTGTCGGGCATGCCCGACGTGATCGGCCTCGACATGGGTGGGACCAGCGCGGATGTCTGCCTCATCCGCGGCTACCAGGCCGGCACCAGCTTCGACAAGTGGATCGAGGGCTATCCGGCGCGGCTGCCCGCGGTCGACATCAACGCGGTGGGCGCCGGGGGCGGCTCGATCGGCTGGTTCGACCGCGACGGTCTGCTCAAGGTCGGCCCCCACAGCGCCGGCGCGGTACCGGGGCCCGCGTGCTACGGCCGCGGCGGCAAGGAGGCCACGGTCTCCGACGCAAATCTGGTGCTCGGTCGGCTGTCGCCGCGCGGCCTGCTGGGCGGCGGCATGGCCCTCGACGTCGGTCTCGCGCGCGCGGCGATCGAGCCGCTCGCCGCGCGCCTGGGCTTCTCGGTCGAGCGGACGGCGCACGGCATGCTCGGCATCGTTGTCGCCAACATGGTGCGCGCGATCCGCGCGGTCTCCGTGGAGCGCGGTCACGATCCGCGGGGCTTCGCGCTGCTGCCCTTCGGCGGCGCCGGACCGCTGCACGCCACCGATGTCGCGCGCAGCCTCGGCATCCGCCGCTGCCTCGTGCCCTTCGCGCCGGGGATCCTCTGCGCCCAGGGCCTGATCGTTTCCGACCTGCGCGAGACCTTCGTGCGCACCGCGGTGACGCCGGTGCTGCAGCCGCGCATGGCCGACGTCGCCGCGCGCGTAGAGGAACTGCGCGGCGAAGCCCAGGCATGGTTCGCGAGCGAGAAGGTCGCGGCCGCGAACCGGAGCTACGACATCGTGCTCGACGCGCGCTATGTCGGCCAGAATTTCGAGCTGCCGCTGGCGCTCGGCACCGCCGAGCCGCTGCCCGACGCGGACGCGATCCGCGCGGCGTTCTTCGCCGAGCACGAGCGGGCCTATGGGTTCCACAACCCTGCCGATCCGGTGGAGATCGTCAATTTCCGCCTGGTCGCGGTCGGGCGTCTCGCGCAGCCCGAAGCCCGCCCGGCGCCGCCGGGCGCGGCAGGCCTGCCGGCGCCGACGGAACGCAGGCCGGTCTGGTTCGAGGCCGAGGCGGCGGTCGACACGCCCGTCTACGATCGCGCCCGGCTGGCGCCCGGCCATGTCGTCGCCGGCCCGGCGGTCATCGAGCAGCTCGACGCGACGATCCTGCTCTTCCCCGGCGACCGCGGCACGGTCGACGTCCATCTCAACCTCATCGTGGAGCTGGCGCCGTGAGCACCCAGATCGATCCGATCACGCTCGAGATCCTGTCCAACGGCCTGCGCTCGGTCGCGGACGAGACCTACATCGCGCTGATGAAGAGCGCCTATTCGACCAACATCAAGGAGCGTCACGATCATTCGACGGCGATCGTCGATCCGCGCGGGCGGCTCGTCGTGCAGGCGGAGAATTCGCTCGCCATCCATCTCGGTTCGATGATGGGGCTGATGCACACGCTGTTGGCCAAGGTGCCGCTGGACCAGATCCGCGAGGGCGACATCTTCGCCGGCAACGATCCCTACGCCGCGGGCGGCTCGCACCTGCCGGACGTCAATCTCGCCATGCCGGTCTTCGTGGGCGGCGAGCTGGTCTGCTTCGTGTGCAACATCGCCCATCACGCCGACATCGGCGGCATGGCGCCCGGCAGCATGGCCGGCGGCATGACCGAGATCTACCAGGAGGGGCTGCGCATCCCCTGCGTGCGGCTGTTCCGCGCGGGCGACCTGGTCGAGGACGTTTTCGACATCCTGCTGCTCAACGCGCGCCTGCCCGAGGAGCGACGGGGCGACTACTACGCGCAGGTCGCCGCCTGCCGGCTCGGCGCGCGTCGAGTGCGCGAGATCGCCGAGACGCGCGGCGTCGGCCTGCTGCGCGCGGCCTTCGACGAGATCATCGCCCGCACGGAAGCGCGCCTGCGCTCGGCCCTCGCCGCGGTGCCGCCGGGCGAGTACCGCTTCGATGACGTCATGGACGATGACGGGCTCGGCACCGTCGACATACCGATCAAGCTGCGCATCGTGGTGCCGCGCGATCCGTCGCGCGAGCGCGTGCTGTTCGACTTCACCGGCACGGGACCGCAGGTCAAGGGCAACATCAACTCCACCATCACCGCGACGCAGGCCGGCGTCCTCTACGCGCTCAAGGCGCTGCTCGATCCGGATGTGCCCAACAACCAGGGCCTGTTCGATGTCGTCGAGATCGTCGCGCCGAAGGGAACCTTGATCAACGCGGCCTTCCCGGCCGCGGTCGCCGCACGCGCCAACACCGCGCAGCGCATCGTCGACGTTGTGATCGGAGCGCTGGCTCCGGCGGTG
>JBIKXN010000488.1:0-3026 GCA_044355765.1 Alphaproteobacteria bacterium | reverse complement strand
GCCGCGCGGGCGCTGGGCGCGGGCGACGTCTCGATCATGTTCCGCCACGTCCTGCCGAACGCGATGGTGGCGACGCTCAGCATGATGCCCTTCATCCTGTCCGGATCGATGGTGCAGCTGTCGTCCCTCGATTTCCTGGGCTTCGGCCTGCCGCCGGGCTCGCCCTCGCTCGGCGAGATGATCACCCAGGGCAAGAACAACCTGCAGGCGCCCTGGCTCGGCATCTCCGCCTTCGTTACCATTGCGGTCATGCTGTCGCTGCTCGTCTTCGTCGGCGAAGCGGTGCGCGACGCCTTCGATCCGCGCAAGACGTTCCGATGAGACGGGGAAGCTCCGGGCCATGACCGATCCCCTGCTCGAGATCCGCGACCTCTCGGTGACCTTCGATCTGGGCGGCGGCAGGCGATCCACCGCGGTCGACCGGGTGTCGCTGCGGCTGGACCGCGGCGAGACGCTGGCGCTGGTGGGCGAGTCGGGATCGGGCAAGTCGGTCACGGCGCTGTCGGTGCTGCAGCTGCTGCCCTATCCCGTGGCGGCGCATCCGCCCGGCGGGTCGATCCGTTTCGCGGGCGAGGAGCTTCTCGGTGCCCCCGAGCAGCGCCTGCGCGCCGTGCGCGGCAACCGCGTGGCGATGATCTTCCAGGAACCGATGACGTCGCTCAACCCGCTCCATACGATCGAGCGGCAGATCGGCGAGGCCCTGGTCATCCACAAGCGGTTGTCCCCGGCCGCGTCGCGCGCGCGGATCGTCGAACTCCTGCGGCTGGTCGGCATGGGCGCGCAGGCCGAGAAACGCCTCGACGCCTATCCGCACCAGCTGTCCGGCGGCCAGCGCCAGCGCGTCATGATCGCCATGGCGCTGGCCAATGAACCGGACCTGCTGATCGCCGACGAGCCGACCACCGCGGTCGACGTCACCATCCAGGCGCAGCTTCTGGAGTTGCTGCGCGACCTGCAGGCGCGGCTGGGCATGGCGATGCTCTTCATCACCCACGACCTGGGTGTCGTGCGCAAGATCGCGCGCCGGGTCGCGGTGATGAATCAGGGCCGCATCGTCGAGACCGGCGAGGTCGCCGAGGTTTTCGCGCGGCCGCAGCACGACTACACACGTCATCTGCTGGCGGCGGAGCCCAAGGGCCGTCCGCCGCAGCGGGCCGCCGACGCGCCGGTGATCGTCGAGGCGCGCGACATGCGGGTATGGTTCCCGGTCAAGGCAGGCGTGTTCCGGCGCACCGTCTCGCACGTCAAGGCGGTGGACGGCATCGACATCGAACTGCGCGAGGGCCGGACGCTGGGCGTCGTCGGCGAGTCCGGCTCCGGAAAGACGACGCTGGGCCTCGCCGTGCTGCGGCTGGAGATGTCGCGCGGCCGCATCGTCTTCCGCGGGCGCGAGATCCAGGATCTGCGCGGCGCCGCGCTGCGTCCGCTGCGGCGCGAGATGCAGATCGTCTTCCAGGATCCGTTCGGCAGCCTGTCCCCGCGGCTTTCGGTCGGCGAGATCGTCGCCGAAGGGCTGCGCATCCACGGCCTCGGCGTCGGCGCCGCGGCCCGCGAGGCGATGGTGGTCGAGGCGCTGCGCGAGGTGCGGCTCGATCCCGAGACCCGGCACCGCTACCCGCACGAATTCTCGGGCGGCCAGCGCCAGCGCATCGCGATCGCCCGCGCCCTGGTCCTGAAGCCGAAATTCCTGGTCCTCGACGAGCCGACCTCGGCGCTCGACATGTCGGTTCAGGCGCAGATCGTCGACCTGCTGCGCGACCTGCAGGCGCGGCACGGCCTCGCCTACATGTTCATCAGCCACGACCTCAAGGTGGTGCGCGCGCTCGCCGACGACGTGCTGGTGCTGAAGGACGGACGGGCGGTCGAGTCCGGGCCGGCGGACGCGGTCTTCGCAGCGCCGCGCGAGGCCTACACGCGGGCGCTGCTCGCCGCGGCCTTCGACCTGGAAACGGTCGAGCGCGGTTCCGTGCGCGCCTGACGGCGCGGCGGGCCCGTCAGGTCTTGGCGATCGTCAGCGACCACTCGCTGCGCTGCGGGAAGTGGCGCGCCATGAAGCGATAGGTAAGACGCAGCGCGCGCTCGATGGCCTCTCCGCGCTCGGCCGGGATCATCTCCCAGAGCTGGATCATCTCTTCCCACTTCATGAAGCGGATATGCAGTTCGTCGCGCATGGTACGGATGAACTGGATCTGCGCCGGCACGCTGCGCAGGACCATGCGCACGTCCATCATCTGCGTGAACACCATCTTGAAGATCGACGGGAACTCGGAGAGCGGACCCTTGATCAGCGCGGAGATGCGGGTGACGTCGTCGGACACCGCGCGTTCGCGCCGATAGATCTTGCCCGCTTCCGCGATCTTCTTCTCGATCGCCTTGATCTTGCCGTAGCGCTCGCGAAGCGCCTCGATATAGGCGAGCTCTCGCGCGACCTGCTCGAGCAATTCGAAGATCGCTTCCTTGGTCTCGCGACCCTTGCCGGCGCCGCGCGCGATATCGACCAGAGCGTCGCTGACCTTGTTCTTGGTCGGCTCGTCGTTGGCCATCTTGGCCAGGATCTGGAACTCGTTGGCCTCGAACGTGTTCGCCTCGGCGCGGTTGATCAGATAGAAGGACAGCCGCGCCAGCGCCACCGTCTGGTGGTGCGGCTCGACCCGCCAGGAGGACGACCCGTCAAGGATCTCGCGCGGGATCGAGTCGCCCGGGCGGATGATCTTCACGAAGCGCAGGCTCTTCGAGACGGTCCGCAGCAACTTGCCGTCGGGGGTCTCGGGCCCGAGATTGAATTCCGCAGCGATGGTCGGGATCGTCAACGTGGCGTTGAGATCCCCCATGCTCACATTGAGCACCGGTTCGTCGGTGGCCGGGGAGATCGCGAAATGGGTGCCGCGGCCCTGGAACAGCCGGTGCTTGAAGTCGAAATGCGTGCTGCGCGCCTCCGCGGGCGGTCCTTCCGCGGGCGCTCCCTCGCCACCCTGCTCCTGGCCAGACCGTTCTGGATTGTCGCTCATCGGCTTCCTGTCGCGCAC
>JBIKXN010000180.1:0-7043 GCA_044355765.1 Alphaproteobacteria bacterium | reverse complement strand
GGCGAGACGCTGATCCAGGAAGGCGCGAACGACGACGCCATGTACCTGATCCGCTCCGGATCGGTGCTGGTCTCGCGGATCGTCGGCGGACAGGAAGTCGTGCTCACCTATCTCGCCGCCGGCAACTATGTCGGCGAGATGGCCCTGCTGCGCAACGCGCCGCGCACGGCGTCGGTGAAAGCCGCAGTCGCCACCGAGGTCATCAAGCTACCTGCAGCCGTCGTGCGCGAACTGCTCGACGCGGCGCCGGACCTGCGCCGGCGGGTCGAGGAGAAGTTCAGCGAGCGCGTGCGCAGCAGCGCCCGCCAGACCGCCGACACAGAGTCCGGCGCGCTGGTGAGCTTCCTGATGCGCGAGGGCCTCGGCGAGGCGACCGACGTCCTGCTGATCGACGAGACGCTGTGCATACGCTGCGACAATTGCGAGAAGGCCTGCGCGGAGACGCATGACCGCATCTCGCGGCTCGATCGCGAGGCCGGCGCCTCCTTCGCCTCGATCCACGTGCCGACCTCCTGCCGGCACTGCGAGCACCCGAGCTGCATGAAGGAATGCCCGCCCGATGCGATCCGGCGCGCGCCCAGCGGCGAGGTCACGATCGCCGACACCTGCATCGGCTGCGGCAATTGCGAGCGCAACTGCCCTTATGGCGTGATCAAGATGGCCGCCCCCGCGGAAGAGAAACCGGGTCTGCTGAGCTGGCTGTTCTTCGGCCGCGGCCCCGGCCCCGGCGAGGACAAGGCCGCCAAGCACAAGCACCATCATGGCGGCGAGACGGCGCGCAAGAAGGCCGTGAAGTGCGACATGTGCCACGGAATCCCGGGCGGCGCCGCCTGCGTGCGTGCCTGCCCGACCGGCGCCGCCATCCGCGTGCGGCCCGAGGAATACGTGGCGATGATCCGCCGGGGCGGCGCGTCGTGAGCGCGGCGACCAAGACGGCGCCGGCGGGCAAGACCGCGCGGGCGAAAACCGCCGCGGCGCGGCGCGAGACATCCGACGCGGAGATGCACCAGTCGTTCCTGGCCTATCGCGGCTTCAAGTTCCTGCGCTGGGCGACATGGCTGACGCTGGCGACGATCGCGGCCTATGCGCTCGATCGCCCGCTCACGGTGCCGAACGGAGGCACGTGGCTGGGCTACACGCTCGGCACCATCGGCGCGGCGATGATCCTGTGGCTGATGTGGTTCGGGATGCGCAAGCGCTCCTACATGCGCGCCGGACGGCTGCAGGGCTGGCTCTCCGCGCATGTCTATCTCGGCCTGGCGCTGATCGTGGTGGCGACGCTGCATACCGGCTTCCATTTCGGCTGGAACATCCACACGCTCGCCTACGCGCTGATGATGACGGTGATCGCGAGCGGCATCTTCGGCATCGTGGCCTACGCCCGCGTGCCGGACCAGATGACGCGCAACCGGCACGGCCAGACGATCGGCTCGCTGCAGGCCAAGGTCGCCGCGCTCGACGGCGAACTGCGTCAGAGCGCGCTGGGGCTCGACGACGGCCAGGCCGCGCTCGTGCTGGCGGCGATACGCCAGCCGTCGATCGGCGGCTCCGCGTGGCGCCAATTGTCGGGCAAGCGTCCGGATTGCGCGACCCGCCGCGCGCTGCGCGTGATCACCGCCGCAGATGCCGCGACCGAACAGCGTGCCCAGGTCCAGCGCGTGCTCGGCCTGCTCGGCGAGCGGCTGGAGCATCTCGACGTGATCGGTCGCGACCTGCGCTACAAGGCGTTGATGGACGTGTGGCTCTACGCGCACGTGCCGCTGTCCTTCGCCCTGCTCGCCGCGCTCGTGGCGCACGTGATCGCCGTGTTCTTCTATTTCTGACGGCCGCGCGGGGACAGACCAGATGCGCGTTTCAATCGGCTTCCTCACCCGGCGCGAGCGCGGCGCGCCCGCGCGCCGTTCGGTCGAGGCCGACGCACAGGTGCTGCGGGTCGGTCGCGGGGCAGCGAACGAGATCGCCCTGCCCGACCTACGCGCGCCGCTGGTCGCAGCCGAGATCTCCGGCGGGGCTGCGGGCCTGCGCATAAAGGCGACCGTCCCCGGCAGCGTGCTGCTGGGCGGCAGACCCGTCGTCGAGGCCGCCATCGGGGCGTCGGACGAGATCCGCATCGGCCCTTACCGGCTGGCGACCGAGCCTCCGGCCGCGGGATTCGACGCGGCCCTGGTCGTCGAACTGGTCGACCCGGCCGAAGACGACCTCCAGCGGCTGAAGCGGACCAGCCGTGTCGGCCTCGAGCGGACCCACCTGGGCAAACGCCTGCCGTCCTGGCTGCTGTTCCTGCTGATCGCCGCGTTCGGCCTGGCGCTACCCATCGTCAGCTACACGACCTGGGGCCCGTCGAGCGGCGCGACATCGCCCAAACCGGAGTGGAGCCGCATCGCGGATCTGAGCTGGAACGTCGGCGAGGTATCCGACGCGCACAAGCATTTCTCTGCCGATTGCGGCGCCTGCCATCTGCAGTCTTTTGCCTCGGTCCCGGACCAGGCCTGTCTCGACTGCCATACCGGCGTGCCCGGCCATGCCGGCCCGACCGCGTCCAAGACGGCGGGGCTGGACAGCGCCAGCTGCGGGGATTGTCACGTCGAGCATCGCGGCGCCAAGGGATCGATCATCGCCGACGACCGGCTCTGCATCGACTGCCATGGGCGCGAGGGCGGCAAGATGGCAGGCAGCAGCCTCAGCCCGGTCGCCGGCTTCCCCACGGGTCACCCCGCCTTCCGCGTGACCGTCGTCAAGGCGGCCGTCGGCCCCGTCCTCGAACGCGTGGCTTTGAGCGGGCCGGTCCCGCCGCGCAATCTCGAGACACTCAAGTTCCCCCACGACGCCCATCTCAAGAAGGCGGGCGTCGTCTCGCCGCGCGGCCTTACGAAGCTCGATTGCGCCGCCTGCCATCAGCCCGATGCCGGCCGACAGGGGTTCCGTCCGACCAGTTTCGAGACGGATTGCGCCTGGTGCCATACGCTCAAATTCGACGCCAAGGCACCGGGGCGCAGCGTGCCTCACGGCGCCGCCGCTGCCGTGCGCCCCTATCTCGAGGACGCCTATTCGCGTATCGCCCTGCAGGGTGGCGACGCCGAGATCCCCGCTCCGTTCCAGCGGCGGCGCGTCGGCGAGGCCGTTCCCGAGACGGAACGCCTGGAAATGCGGGCTTGGGTCGACGCCCGCGTCGCCGAGGCGCTCGACCTCGTGTTCGATCCGCGGCGCGGCTGCGGGTCCTGCCACATCGCGACGCGCAGCGGCGATAGCTTCACGGTGGCGCCGGTCGTGATCCTCGACAGCCACCTGCCCAAGACGCGCTTCGACCACAGCCAGCACGAGACGATGGCCTGCGGCCAGTGCCACAAGGCCGAACAGTCGGCGTCCAGCGCCGACGTGCTGATGCCGGACATCGACAATTGCGCCGGCTGCCACGGACCGCCGACGGCGACCCTCAAGGTGCCGAGCGGCTGCATTTCCTGCCACGGCTTCCACCTGCACGGGATGGAAGCGATGGCGAAGACCCGACAGGAGCGCTAGACCTTGGCCACTCCGACCGGAGCACGCGGCGCGCGCACGCTTCTGCCCACGGCCCTGTGCCTCGTCGCCGCGCTGTTCCTCGGCGCGCCGACATGCGGCGGCGGCGGCGGCGGATCCCCCGACAGCGAGGCGGCGAGCGTCAACGATCCAGCCCCGTTCCTGACGGTCGCCAACGTCAACACGATCGTGCTCCAGGCGATGAACGAGGCGACCGCGCGCAATCGCCCGGCGACGATCGCCGTCGTCGACCGCGTCGGCAACGTCCTGGCGGTGACCCAGATGGCGGGGGCTCCGGCCAACGCCACGGTGACATCGCAACGCGGCATCGTCGGATCCGGCCTCGAAGGCGCCAGCGTGCCGAGCACGCTCGCCGCCATCTCCAAGGCGATCACCGGCGCCTACCTGTCTTCGAGCGGCAATGCGTTCACCAGCAGGACCGCGAGCCAGATCGTGCAGGAGAACTTCCTGCCGGGCGAACTCAACCAGATGGGCGGCCCGCTCTTCGGCGTGCAGTTTAGCCAGCTGCCGTGCTCCGACGTGGTGCGGAGCTTCCAGGCGGGCAATACCGGGCCGGGGCCGATGCGCGCGCCGCTCGGCCTGTCGGCCGATCCCGGCGGCATGCCGATCTACAAGAACGGACAGGTGGTCGGCGGCATCGGCGTGCTGGCCGACGGCGTCTACACGCTCGATCGCAACATCTTCGACTTCGACGCCGATACCGACGAACTGATCGCGATCGCAGGGGTCTCGGGCTTCCGTCCGGCCGGTTCGATCCGCGCCGACAACATCACCGTGGTCGGGCGCTCGCTGCGCTATGTCGATTCCACCGCGCTCGCGGCCGCGGTGGCCGCGCCGGGCGCGTTCGTTCCCCTCGCCGTGAACGGGTATTTCGATGGCACGGTCCGGCAGGGTCGCGAATTCGGCACCCAGGCCTCCGGCATCCGCGCCGACGGCGGGGCCACCTACCCCGGCATCAACGCCTTTGTCCTCGACGACGGCACCGGCACCAATCGCTATGCGCCGCGTGCCGGGCTCGCCCCCGGCGGCGGCGCGGCGCTGACCGCGGCCGAGGCCCGGATCCTCGTGCAGCGCGGCCTCGAGACCGCCTTCCGCTCCCGCGCCCAGATCCGCAAGCCGACGGACAGCTTCGTCCAGGTCACGGTCAGCGTCGTCGACACCGACGGCAATGTCCTGGCGCTGGCGCGGACACCCGACGCCCCGGTGTTCGGCACCGACGTCGCGGTGCAGAAGGCGCGTTCCGCGGCCTTCCTGTCGCGCGCGCAGAGCGGCGCGGAACTGACCGCGCTCGGCGGCAGCTTCGCCACCACAGTGACGAACATGCGAAGCTTCGTGGGCGCGGCCTCGCTCGCCGACGGCATCGCCTACACGTCGCGCGCGATCGGAAATCTCGCGCGCCCCTTCTATCCCGACGGCATCAATGCCGGCGGCAACGGACCGCTGAGCAGGCCCTTCGCCACCTGGAGCCCGTTCTCGACCGGCTTCCAGCTCGATCTGGTCGCGTCCGATGTCGTCAATCTTCTCGGCGGCAACAATCCTCCCGCGGCGGGATGCGCCGGTCCCGGTCAGGCCGGGCTGGCGGTCGCGAGCGACGGCCGGACCCGGCTCGCGAACGGGCTGCAGATCTTCGCGGGCGGCGTGCCCGTCTATCGCGGCGCGACGCTGGTGGGCGCGGTGGGCGTCTCGGGCGACGGCATCGACCAGGACGACATGGTCGCCTTCCTGGCGATCCGCAACGCCGGCGGCACGCTCAACAACGCCGCCCAGCTGCAGCGCGCCGACACGCTGCTGCCCCAGGGGACGCGGCTACGCTACGTCAACTGTCCGTTCGCGCCCTTCCTGGACTCCGCGGAACAGACCCCATGCCAGCCGTGAGCCTGACACGCTGCGCGTTCGCGGCGCTGCTCGTCGGCCTGGGGACCGAAGCGCTGGCGCGCGGCGCTCCGCCGCCGCCGCCGCCCGCCCCGCTGGTCGTACCGCCGGTTCCCGCCGCCGCCCCCTATGCCGAGGCGCCGCCGCCGGTGCGCGAGATCGCCCAGCTTCCCGAGGATCCCCGCCGCCGGCCCGGCCAGGCGCCCGTCGCGACCGATGCCGACCGCGTCGAGCCGGCGATGGACCCGCATGCCGTGCCGCCGCCGTCGCCGACGCTGCCGCGCGAATTCCTCCCGGTGCCCGATCGCTGGCGGCTGCTCGACACGCTGGTCAAGCCGGAACGGCTCTGGGACCCCTACAACACGAACACGATCAAGGGCGACAAGCCCGTGTTCGGCCACGACTGGTTCTTCGTCGCGACCGCGATCTCGGACACCGTTTTCGAACCGCGCCGCGTGCCGGTGCCCGTGGGCAACCAGGCAACCGCCTCCCCCGGATCGAACAGCACGTTCGGCCGCTACCGGCAGACCGTGCTGAGCCAGAACTTCATCGCCAGCCTGGCGCTCATCAAGGGCAACACGGCCTACAAGCCCCCCGATTTCGAGATCCGGCTGACACCCGTCTACAACTACAACGCCGTGCGGGTCGAGGAAGTCGGCATCCTCTACGCCAATCCGGCGCTAGGCACGCGACGGACCGACGGCTTCACCGGCATGCAGGAGGCTTTCGTCGACTACCACCTGCGCAACGTGTCGGACCGCTACGACTTCGATTCGATCCGCGTCGGCATCCAGCCCTTTTCCACCGATTTCCGCGGCTTCCTATTCCAGGACAACCAGCTGGGTGTCAGGCTCTTCGGCAACCGGTTCAACAACCGGGTGCAGTACAACCTCGCCTATTTCCGCCGCATCGAGAAGGACACCAATAGCGGCCTCAACGACATCGCGTCGCCGCTGCGCGAGGACGACATCGCGCTCGCCAATCTCTTCGTCCAGGACTTTCCGGTCCTCGGCCATACCTCGCAGGTGATCTACGTCGCGAACCGCAACCGCGAGGGCGACGAGCAGTACTACGACAACAACGGGTTCCTGGTGCGGCCGGCGACGATCGGCGACCAGCGCGGGCGCGACTACTTCGTCAACTATCTCGGCTTCAACGGCGATGGCCGCTTCGGCCGGCTGAACCTGACCTCGTCGCTCTACTACGCGCTCGGCAACGACGAGCGGAACCAGTTCGCAGCCAACAACAAGTCGCAGGACATCCGCGCCTATTTCGGCGCCTTCGAGGCATCGGTCGATTTCGACTGGGTGCGCGTGCGCCTGTCCGGGCTCCATGCCAGCGGCGACCGCAACCCGCGCGACCGCGTGGCCACCGGCTTCGACGCGATCTTCGAGAACCCGGTCTTCGCCGGCGCCGACACGAGCTACTGGATCCGCCAGGGCGTACCGCTGATCGGCGGTGGCGGCGTGACCCTGTCGCCGCGCAACGGCGTGCTGCCATCCCTGCGCTCGAGCAAGGACGAGGGCCAGTCGAACTTCGTCAATCCCGGCCTCAATCTCGCGGGCGTCGGCACCGACCTGGACCTGACGCCCGAGGTCCGGCTGTCGACGAACGCGAATTATCTCGCCTTCGTG
>JBIKXN010000480.1:0-3101 GCA_044355765.1 Alphaproteobacteria bacterium | reverse complement strand
CACCTCGTCGCTATCGTATCTGCGCAACCAGGGCCGGATCGACAATTCGATCGGCTGGGACGTCTCGGCGGCGCTGATCTACAGGCCGTACTTCACACAGAACGTCGTCATGCGCCTGTCCGGCGCGGTCCTGATCCCGGGCCGGGGCCTGGAGGCGCTCTACGAGACCTCCGGCAGCTCGGCCCAGTCGGATGGGCGGCTTCTCTATTCCATCTTGGGCAACGTTGTGCTGACCTTCTGACCATGCGCCGTCTTCTCCTTGCCCTGTTTCTCGCGGTCGCCGCGGCCCTGCCTGCGGTGGCCGCCGACGGGCCCGGCCCGCGCGCGGGGACGGCGCCGCTCTATCCTCCGGCGCCCGACCGCCAGCATCCCTCCCTCGCCGCCGCTAAGAGCGAGGGCTGCGTTACCTGCCACGAGAAGAGCGACACGCCGAGCATGCACGCCAACCCGGCGGTCGTGCTGGGCTGCGTCGACTGCCATGGCGGCGAAGCCAAGATCGCGCGTCCGGCCGGCACGCGTCAGGGCGACGCGGCCTATGCCGACGCGATGGCCAAGGCACATGTGAAGCCGTACAAGCCGGAATTCTGGGAGGGCTCGGGCAGCGCCAACCCGATCCGCAGCTACACGCTGCTGAACAAGGAATCGCCCGACTACATCCGCTTCGTGAACCCGAGCGACTACCGCGTCGCGCGCGAGGCCTGCGGCGCCTGCCATCTGCCGATCATCCAGGCCGCCGAGCGCAGCCTGATGGCGACCGGCGCCATGCTGTGGGGCGGCGCCGCCTACAACAACGGCATCCTGCCGTTCAAGAACTACCTCCTGGGCGAAGGCTACACGCGCGACGGGCAACCGGCGCATCTCGTGGCGCCCGTCCAGCCGACGCCCGAGATGACGCGGCGCCGCGGCCTGCTGCCGGGTCTCTACCCGCTGCCGGCCTGGGAAGTGATCCCGCCCGCGGATGTGTTCCGCGTCTTCGAACGCGGCGGACGCAACATCCTCACCCAGTTCCCCGAGATCGGCCTGCCCAACGTGACCGGCCAGATCCAGCGGCTGGAAGAACCCGGGCGCCCCGATCTCAAGCAGTCCAACCGCGGTCCCGGCACCGGTCTGCGCGTCGCCATTCCGGTCCTGAACATCACCAAGACCCGGCTGAACGATCCGTTCATGTGGTTCCTCGGAACCAACGACCAGCCCGGCGACTACCGCAGTTCGGGCTGCGCCGCCTGCCATGTCGTCTATGCGAACGACCGCGACATCAAGCATTCCGGCCCCTATGCGCGGTTCGGCAACCGCGGCACGTCGCAGACCGCCGATCCGACGATCCCGCGCGACCGTTCAGGCCATCCGATCAGGCACGAGTTCACCCGGGCGATCCCGACCAGCCAGTGCATGATCTGCCACATGCATCAGCCGAACATCTTCCTGAACAGCATGCTCGGCTACACGATGTGGGACTACGAGACGGATGCGGCCAAGATGTGGCCCGCCGAGCAGAAATTCCCGACCGACGAAGAGATCTTCCGCACCCTCCAGCGCAATCCCGAGGGCGCGTCGATCCGCGGCAAGTGGGGCGATCCCGCCTTCCTGCGCGAGGTCAGCGCGCTGAACCCGGATCTCAAGGACACCCAATTCGCCGATTATCACGGCCATGGATGGAATTTCCGGGCGATCTACAAGCGCGACCGCAAGGGGAACCTGCTGGATGCAGCCGACAATGTGATCCAGCCGGACGATCCCGAGAAATTCAAGAAGTCGGTGCATCTCTCGTCGATCCATGTCGATGCCGGCATGCACTGCGTGGACTGCCATTTCGCCCAGGACAGCCACGGCAACGGGCATATCTACGGCGAGGTCGCGGCCGCGATCGAGATCACCTGCGCCGACTGCCATGGCACGTCGAAGGCCTATCCCACGCTGCGCACATCCGGGCCGGCGGCGCGACCGGGCGGCAACGATCTGTCCCGCATGTTCACGGCCTTCGGCCGCCTGCGCTTCGAGTGGATCGACGGCAAGCTGTTCCAGCGCTCGTCGCTCTATCCCGACCTCGAATGGGAAGTCTCGCTGGTCAAGGACACGGTCGATCCGGCGAACCCGAAATACAACGCGAAATCGGCGCGCGCCAAGCTGATGAGCAGCGACGGCTCGATGAAATGGGGCCCGGGCATCGCCCCCGCCGACCTCGCGCACAAGGACGAGGAGATGGCGTGCTTCACGTGCCATCTCTCCTGGACCACCAGCTGCGGCGGGTGCCATCTGCCGATCGAGGCGAACTTCAAGACCGAGCGCCACCACTACGAGGGCGGCGAGACGCGAAACTACGCCAGCTACAACCCCCAGGTCGCGCGCGACGACATGTTCCAGCTTGGGCGGCACGGCACGATCAAGGGCAACATCATCGCGCCGATCCGCTCCAGCTCCGCGCTGGTGCTCTCGTCGACCAACATCAACCGCGAGCGCATCTACGGCCAGCAGCCGCCGATCTCCGCGGCGGGGTATTCGAGCCAGGCCTTCGCGCCGCATTATCCGCATACCGAGCGGCTGACCGAGACCAAGGGCTGCGTCGACTGCCACATGTCGGAAGCGAACGACAACAACGCGATCATGGCCCAGCTGCTGCTGCACGGGACAAACTACGTCAACATGGTCGGCATCAATGCCTGGGTCGGCGGCACGCGCAGCTTCGAGGCGGTGCGCGTCACCGAATGGGACGAGCCGCAGGCCGTGATCGGCAGCTTCCTTCACCGCCACGCCTATCCGAAATGGTACGCCGACCATCTCGCGCGCGGCCGCGCCCTCGAACTGGCCGATGCGCGCGGCACGTCCGCGCCGGTGGGCTGCATCCAGCTGCGCGGCGAGTACCTGTTCGCCGCCGAGGGATCGGCCGGCATGCGCGTCTATGACGTCGCCAGCATCGCGAACAAGGGCGTGTCGCAACGCATCATCTCGGCGCCGTTCTCGCCGCTGGGCCACGACACGCATATCGCGTCGCGCGACGCCACCTGCGTGGTGCTGCCGACGACGCAGCCGATCCATCCCGCGCGCGGCGCCGATCCGGCGATGCGCGAGATGAACCAGGAGCAGCCCTTCCATCCGCTCTACGA
>JBIKXN010000487.1:0-3037 GCA_044355765.1 Alphaproteobacteria bacterium | reverse complement strand
GAAGAGGCGGTCGATGGTCATGCCGGAGGGCAGGAACAGCGGCAGCATGATTGCCGCCATGAAGATGATCGACACCAGCGGCACGCCGCGCACGCACTCGATCACCGCGATGCAGAACCACTTGACCGCCGGCATCCGGCTGCGGCGGCCCAGCGCCAGCAGGATCGCCAGGGGATAGCCGGTCGCGAGGCCGAACACCGCTATGAACACGGTCACCGTCAGGCCGCCCCACAGCCGCGTCGGCACTTGCGGACCGAAGACCTCCAGACCGAACAGTGTCCCGTCCATGAGCATGAACATCACGCCCGACGCGCCGATCCAGGCCCAGACCAGCGCCTTTGACCAGAAACGCCGGAACATCGAGATGGCGACCATGGCCGCGAACAGCGACAGCATCGTCGCCGGGCGCCAGCGCAGTTCGTAGGGATAGAGGCCGAAGACCGCGAACCAGAATTTCTCGCCCACGAAGGCCCAGCACGCGCCCGCGCGGGCCTCGCGGCATTGCGCCGCCGTGGCGGTCCAATGCGCGTCGATCAGGGCCCAGCCCGCCAGCGGCGGCACGACGTACCAGAGCGCGACCAGGCATGCGACCGTGATGGCAGCGTCGAGCGGCGTGCCGAAGAACCTCGTCCGTGCGGCACGCGCCAGCGCGTCGAGACGCGGACGCCGGCCGGGGACGGGCGCGCGCAGTGTGGCTCCGGGCATCGCCTACCTCTCCCGCAGCGCGACGCGCGCGTTGTAGAAATTCATGAACGCCGAGGTGAGCAGCGACAGGGCGAGATAGACCGTCATCATGATGAAGATCACTTCGATCGCCTGTCCGGTCTGGTTGATCGAAGTGTTGGAGACGCTGAACAGGTCCTGGTAGCCGATGACGATCGCAAGCGAGGAGTTCTTGGTCAGGTTGAGATACTGGCTGGTCAGGGGCGGCACGATGACCCGCAGCGCCTGCGGCAGGATGACGAGGCGCATGATCCGGCCGGCGGGCAGACCCAGGGCTCGGGCCGCTTCCCACTGGCCGCGGCCGACGGCCTGGATGCCGGAGCGCACGATCTCGGCCACGAAGGCCGCGGTGTAGACGACGAGACCGGTCGCGAGCGCCGCGAATTCGGGACTGAGCGTGGCGCCGCCCTGGAAATTGAAGCCCATAAGGACCGGTACCGAGATCGCGACGGGCTCGCTCGCGAACAGCGACAGCGCCCATGGCACGAGCAGAAGATACCCGGCGCAGAAAGGCCAGACGCGCCTGATCTCACCTGTCCTGAACTGGTGCGCGCGCGCCCGCCGCAACGTGATCCAGCATGCGGCGAGAGCCAGGGCGAGGCCGGCGAGCGCCAGCTGCAGTCCGGCGTTCCAGTCGAATACGGGGATCTTGAGGCCGCGCTGCGACAGGTAGATGCCGGGCAGCGGGTTGAGGGCCTCGCGCACATGCGGCAACTGCTGGAATACGACCAGCCAGAACACGAGCTGCAGGACGACTGGCGTGTTGCGGACCAGCTCGATGTAGCCGCCGACCAATGTCGACAGCAGCGGGTTTTCGGAGAGGCGCATCACGCCCAGCACGAGCCCGAGCACCGTGGTCGCGATGCAGCCGATGACGGCGACGCGCAGCGTGTTGAGCAGCCCGACGGAGAGCGCGCGCGCGTAGGTGTCGGCGGGCGTGTAGGGGATCAGATGCTCGCCGATCGGGATGCCGGCCGAGCGGGCGAGGAAGCCGAATCCGAACTGCAGGCCGCGCGCGGCCATATTGGCCTGGGCATTCGAGAACAGGAAGAACCCGAGCGCCACCACGCCGGCGACCAGCGTGGCTTGCAGCGCGAGCGATCTGGTATCGCGATCGTTCCACCACGCGGTGGACGCGGCGACGGGCGTTGTCATCGACGGCGTGGGCGCTGATCGAAGACCGGCGGAGAGCCGCCCCCGGCGCGCCGGGGGCGGCGATCCGTCCCCGGATCAGCGGGCGGGCGGGGAATAGAGCAGGCCGCCGCGGGTCCAGACGTTGTTCATCCCGCGCTCGAGGCCGAGCGGGGTGTTGGGGCCGAGATGGCGCTCGAAGATCTCGCCGTAGTTGCCGAAGCTGCGGATGATGGTGCGCGCATATTGCGCGTTCGCGGCGCCGATCGACTCGCCCATGTTGCCCTCGACGCCCAGCAGGCGGCGCACGACGGGATTGGTCGCGGTGGCGGCGGTCTGTTCGACATTGGCCTGGGTGATGCCCATCTCCTCGGCGTCGATCAGCGCGAAGACGGTCCAGGCGACGATGTTGGTCAGCTCCTCGTCGCCCTGCCGGACGACCGGCGAGAGCGGCTCCTTCGAGACGCGCTCGGGCAGGATGACGTGGTCACGCGGGTTGCCGAGCAGCGTGCGCTGCGCGGCGAGCGCCGCGAAGTCGTTCGTGAATACGTCGCAGCGGCCGCTGTCGTAGGTGCGCCGCAGCTCGTCGAGATCGGCGACGACGACCGGGCGGAACTGCATGTTGTGCTGGCGGAAATAGTCCGCGAGGTTCAGCTCGGTCGTCGTGCCGGGCTGCACGCACACGGTCGCGCCGTTTAGGCCGCGCGCCGAGGTGATGTTGAGGCGCCGCGGCACCATCATCGCCTGGCCGTCGTAGAACACGATCGCCGGGAAATTGAACCGGTTGACGTTCGAGTCACGGGTCAGGGTCCAGGTGGAGTTGTTCGACAGGACATCGACCTCTCCCGCCGCGAGCGCGGGGAAGCGGCTCTGCGTCGTCACCGGCACGAACTCGACCTTGTTCGGATCGTTGAAGATCGTGATCGCGATGGCGCGACAGATCTCGACATTGAAGCCGCCCCAGCGGCCCTGAGCGTCGGGGACGCCGAAGCCGGGGTTGGAGGGGCCCTGGACGCCGCAACGCAGCGTTCCGCGCTGCTTTATGGCGTCGAGCGCGGCACCGGCGCTTGCGATGGCCGGTGCGAAGGCGATGAAGGCCGCGGCGGACGCGGCGAGAAGAGCGGCGATTTTCACGAGAAGCCTCCGTTCGTTGCACGGCGCCCGTTGCGTGCGGGCGCCTTCT
>JBIKXN010000001.1:0-33455 GCA_044355765.1 Alphaproteobacteria bacterium | reverse complement strand
ATGATAACCTCCCCCGTCGCCCCGCGTGCCGTCAAGGGCGCCCGCCCGCCGATGCCGCACATCCCCATATGAGCGGTAAGGGAAAGTCCACGCCCACGGGGCCCGGCTGGGCGCCCGCCACCCTCCGCACCGATGCACGGACGCCATCCGACGCCGCACGCCGAAGCGCCACCGGCCTGCCCGCCGTCTCCCGCGTGTTCTCTTCCGCCAGATCCGTCACATGACCTTCGCCGGCGCCTGTCCGATCGGCACCGCGCGCGCCGCGCGCCCGGGAGCGCGGATCAGGCCTTGCGGACGAGCCGGTCGCGGTTGACGCAATTGGCCAGCGCTCCGGTTTCCAGATGCTCGAGTACCGTCTCGATCGTCTTGCGCCGCAGGTCGTCGTTCGCCGCCGGGCTGTAGAAGGCGGCGTGCGGGCTGAGCGTGAAGCGGCCCTCGAGCCACTCTTCGCGATCGAGAAAGGCCCGGATGAGCTTGTGATCCGGATCCGCCGGTTCCTTGGGCAGCACGTCGAGACCGGCCGCCGCGACGCGGCCGCTCCTGAGCGCGTCGTAGAGCGCATCGAGATCGACGACTGGGCCGCGCGCGGTGTTGATGACGATCAGCCCCGGCTTCGCGGCCGCGAAGGCCTTTGCGCCGAGCAACCCTGTCGTCTCGTCGCTGAGCGGCGTATGCACGCTGACGACGTCGGCGACCTTGAGAAGGTCCTCGAGGCTGCGGGCGCGCTTCAGCCCGGTCGCCAGTTCGAAACCGCTGGGCTGGTAGGGGTCGTAGAACACCACGTCCATGCCGAAGCCCTGCGCGCGGCGCGCGGCGGCGAGCCCGATGCGCCCGAGCCCGAGGACGCCAAACACGGAGGTCCGCAGCCGCCGGACCGTCGGCGCAACCGTATAGGTCCAGTTCTTGCGCGGATCGCGACGCATCGCGTCGTGATAGGCGGCAGTGCCGCGGGTCAGCGCCAGCATCAGCGCGATCGCGTGATCGGCCACTTCCGAGGTGCCGTAGTCGGGCACGTTGAAGACCGGAATGCCGCGTGCGCCCCAGGCCGCGCCGTCGATCGTGTCGTAGCCCACGCCCGAGCGGAGCACGCAGCGCACATTGGGAAAGGCTTCGGGCGGAAGCGCGATCTTCAGCACCGCCGAATAGCTGATCAACCCCTCCGCCCCGGCGGCCAACGCCGTCGGGATCTCCGAAGCCTTGCCGTCCGTCGGCCTCAGGATGTCGAGATGCGCGCCATGTTCGGCCGCCACCGCGCGCTCGAACGCATCGTCCGCATGGAGATAGTTGACCAGAAGAAGACGCCGTCCCATCCCGCCCCCGCTTTCCGGCTCACGCCACCGAGCCGATGGTTTCGCCCATCTTCACGATCTCGCCCGCGATACGCAATTGCGGACCGAGCCGACCGCCCACCGGCGCCTCGATCTCGACCACGGCCTTGTCGGTCTCGACCTCGACCACCGTCTCCTTCGCCTGCACCGCGTCGCCCGGCTGCTTGAGCCAGCGGACCACCTTGCCCTCGCTGACGGTCAGGTCGCCGAACGGCATCTTGATCGCGGTGCCCGGCACCTGGACCTCGGCCGGCGCGGCGGGCGGCGCGGCCGCCGCCTGCACAGGAGCCGAAGCAGGCGCCGCGACCGGCGCCGCCGGCGCCGGCACCGCGCGGTCGATCCCGCCGGCGCGCGGACGGCGGATCGGCAACGCCTCGCCCGACAGCACACGCCGCGCCGCGGCGACGATGCGGTCGGTGTTGACCAGCATCGCCCGCTCGAGCGACGGCGCGAAGGGATGCGAGACGAAATCCGTGTGCAGCCGCGCGACCGGACCGTCGAGATGGTCGAAGCAGGCCTCCTGGATCGACTGGCCGATCTCGGCACCGACGCCGAACGGCGCCCAGCCCTCGTCGGCGACCAGGCAGCGATGGGTCTTGCGCACGCTCGCCGCGACGGTTTCCACGTCGAGCGGCTGGATCGTGCGCAGATCGATCACCTCGCACTCGATGCCCTCCTTGGCCAGCGCCGCGGCGGCCTCGAGCGAGCGATGGACCAGCTGCCCGGCCGAGACGATGGTCAGATCGCGACCCTCGCGCGCGATGCGCGCGACGCCGAAGGGCACGAAATGCTCGCCCGCCGGCACCGGTCCCTTGGTCGAGAACAGCGCCTTCGTCTCGAGCATCAGCACCGGGTCGCTCGCGCGCAGCGCCGTCTTCATGAGGCCCTTGGCATCGGCCGGCGTCGACGGCATGCAGACGATCAGCCCGGGGATATGCGCCCAGGCCGGATGATACGTCCCCGAATGATGCGGCCCTGCGGATCGCACCGCGCCGCAGCCCACGCGCACGATCATCGGTGCCTGCATGCGGCCGTTGGACATGTAGCGCAGCTTCGCGGCCTGCAGCGCGATCTGCCCTGCCGCCTCGAACAGGAAATCGGCGAACATCAGGTCGGCGATGCAGCGCACGCCGGTCGCCGAGGCGCCCAGCGAAGCGCCGGTGAAGCCCAGCTCGGAGATCGGCGTATCGACCATGCGATGGGCGCCGAATTCCTGCCACAGCCCCTTGGTGTGGGCGAAGGTGCCGCCGCGCTCGCCCGTGCCTTCGCCGAAGTACATGATGTCGCGGTTGCGCCGCATCTCCTCGGCGATGCCGTCGCGCACGGCGTCGAGCCAGCTGGTCTCGGGGCCGCCGGATTTCTCCGCGCCGGGCAGCATCGCCTCGGCCGGATTGAGCTGGTCGGCGAAGACATGGCGCGCATAGGCGTGCGGATCGGGCTCTGGCGATTTGCGCGCGAAGTCGATCGCGCCGGCGACGACCTTGTCGATCTCCGCGTCGATCGCGTCGAGTTCCCTGGCTTCGACAAGTTCGAGATCGTCGACGATCTGGGCACGCAGTCGCTTGATGGGGCAGCGTTCGGCCCACTGGTCGACCTCGCCCTGGGTGCGGTAGACGCCGGTGACCGGGTCGCCCTCGTGATGGCCGACCGTGCGATAGGTCTTGGCCTCGATCAGCGTCGGTCCCTCGCCGCGCCGCGCGCGCTCCGCCGCCTGCTTCATCACCCGCCACATCGCGACGACGTCGTTGCCGTCGACGGCGACGCCCGGGATGCCGTAGGCGGCCGCCCGCGTCGCGATCTCGGGATTGAGCGTCACGCTGCTCAACGCCGTCGCCGTCGCGTAGAGGTTGTTCTCGCACACGAAGATCACCGGCGCGCGCATGAACCCGGCGAAGTTCACGGACTCGTGGAAGGCCGAATGGTTCGTCGCGCCGTCGCCGAAGAAGGCGACCGCGACGTCGCCGGTCTTGCGATGCTTCGCAGAGATCGCGGCACCGACAGCGGACGGGATCCCGCCGCCGACCAGCCCGTTGGTGCCGAACAGGCCGACCGTGGGATCGTAGAGATGCATCGTGCCGCCTCGTCCGCCGCAGCATCCGTCGCCCTTGCCGTAGAGTTCGGCCATCAGCACGTTCGGATCCATGCCCTTGGCGAGCGCATGGCCGTGCCCGCGATGCGTCGAGGTGATCCAGTCCGACCGGCGCAGATGCGCGCAGACGCCGACCGCGACCGCCTCTTCGCCGACATAGAGATGCAGGAAGCCAGGCGTCTCGCCCGCGCGGCAGGCGACCTGCGCCGCCAGCTCGAATTTCCGCAGCAGCTGCATCTCGCGATACATGCCGACAAGTTGCTCGCGATCGAGATCTGCGAGCGCATCGTTCGGCTTCGGGCGGGCGGCAGGACGCGCCGCTTGCTTTGCGGCGGGCTTGCGCTTGACGGCGATGGTCATCTTCTCTCTGCCTCCGTCGGATTTACCAGTCGCGGGCGTAGCCAGCGGTCCAGCCGCCGTCTACGACCAGGGTATGGCCGGTCACGTATGATGCGGCCGGCGACGCGAGAAAGAGGACGCCGTTGGCGATCTCCTCCGTGCGCGCTGGCCGCCCCATCGGAATATGGGACATCAGGCTGCGATGCAGATCCTGAACCTCGCTCGACGGGTCCTGGATCCAGCGCTGCCAGCCTTCGGTGGCGGTGGATCCGGGAGCCACCGCGTTGACGCGAATGCCGTCCTTGGCGAGCTCCAGCGCCATGCTGCGCGTCAGGTTGACGACGCCGGACTTGGCCGCGACATAGGAACTCTGCAGGCGCATCGGCACCAGCCCCAGCACCGAGGCGATGTTGACGATCGCACCGGCGCGCGCGCGCCGCATGGCGGCTGCGACGGCGCGGCTCATCAGGAACACGCCGGTCAGGTCGATGGCGATCATCTCGTCCCAGGCCTCGACCGGGAACTCGTCGACCGTCTTGCGGTCGGCGGCGCGCACGCCGATCCCGGCATTGTTGACGAGGATGTCGATCCGGCCATGACGGGCAAGAACGTCGTCGACGGCATGGGTTATCGCCGCACGGTCGGCGACGTCGAGCGCGATCGCGTCGCCGTCGTTGCCGGCCGTCTCGCGGGCGCGGTCGAGGTCGCGGTCGCTGAAGACGACCGTCGCTCCGCTATCGCGCAGGCGCAGCGCGCAGGCCTTGCCGATGCCCGTTGCGGCGCCGGTCACCAATGCGACCCGGCCCTTCAGATCGACCTGCATGTTCCCTCCCGCGCCGGCCGCGACGCGGCCGTGCAACTTGTTATGACATCATCCCTTCCCGGGGACGGGAGTCAAGCGTCGCCACCGACATCGATGCTGTAGGTCAGGCTGAATTCGCGGCCCGGGTAGCGCGAGAGGGTGACCTCGACGGGCAGCCCCTGCGGCCCGCGATACACCAGCCGGGTGCATAGCATCGCGTCGCCCCGCTTGACGCCGAGCTGCGCGACGTCCTCCGGAGTGGCAAGTTCGGCCCAGATCGTCCGCTTGACGTCGACGAGCTGGATGCCCAGTTCGCGGCGCATGACCCGGAAGACGATCACGTCGTCGAAATCGGCGCGCTTGAGCCGGGCGCCGATCGAGGGGTGGAAATAGATGATCGACCGCGCGTGCGGGGTGCGCGCGCGCATGAGGACGCCGCGCAGGCACTTGAGATCGGTTCCCGGCGGCACGCCCAGGATCTGCGCCGCCTCGGGCGCCAGTTCGCTGCGCCAGCTCAGGATGCGCAGCCGCGTGTCGCTTGCAGCCTCGATCAGTTCTTCGATCGTGTCGATCGTGTCTCCCGACGCGCCGAGCGGGTCGCGCGCGATCACGACCGCGCGCCGCGCCCGCTGCGTGCGGATATAGCCGGCGTTCTGCAGCATCTGCATCGCCTGGCGAATCGTGATGCGGCTGACCCCGAACCGCGCCCCGAGCCCCGCCTCGCTGGGCAGCGATTCGCCGAGCGCCCAGGCGCCGTCCGCGATCGCGCGCCGCATCACGTCGTAGACGCGCCGATAGAGCGCGGCCTCCCGGCCGCCCGGCAGGCCGCGCGGCACGCCCGCCGGAAACTCGCCGCGGCGGCGGGCCGAAATCATCTGACCACCTCGTTGCGCGGCGCACCGGCGACGAAGGCCTCGATATTGTCGATCACCTGGTCGGCCACCGCCTGGCGCGCCTGGACGCTGGCCCAGGCGACATGCGGGGTCAGGATGAACCCGGGATGGCCGGCGAGCAGCATGAAGGGATGGTCGGGGGGCGGCGGCTCGGGCGTGGTGACATCGATGGCCGCACCGGCGATCCAGCCGCCGCGCAGCGCCTCGACCAGATCCGCGTCGACGATCAGGCCGCCACGCGCCGTGTTGACCAGGATCGCCCCCGGCTTCATGCGCCGCAGCACGGACCGGTCGATCATGCCGCGGGTCGCAGCCGTCAGCGGGCAATGCAGCGTCAGCACGTCCGCGGTCTCGATGACCGCCTCGAACGGAATGTAATGCGGGCGTTCCGGCCCGCCGCGCTGGGTCGAGAAGACGACGTCCATCCCGAAGGCACGACCGAGCGACGCGACCGCCGCGCCGATGGCGCCGCCGCCGACGATGCCCAGGCGCGAACCGCGGAGGTCGGAGATCGGAAAGTCGAAATAGCAGAACTGCGCGGCTTTCTGCCAATCGCCGCGCTGGACGCTCTGGGCGTATCCGACCACACCGCGCCGCAACGCCAGGATCAGCGCGAAAGTATGCTCGGGCACGGTCGTCGTCGCATAGCCGCGAACATTCGACACCACGATGCCGCGCCTGCGGCAGGCTGCGAGATCGACATTGTCGGTACCCGTCGCCGTCACCGCGATCATGCGCAGATCCGGGGTACGGGCCAGGACCTCCTCGCCGATCGGCAGCTTATTGACCACCGCGATATCGGCGCCGGCGAGCCGGGCGACGATGTCTCCGGCCGAGGTACGGTCATGGTCGCGCCAGACATGCGCGAACCGCGGCGCCCGCAGGCTGACGCCGGGCCCCAGCGACGCGCGCTCGATGCAGACGACGGTCTTCATTCCAACCTCGCCAGAAGCGCCCCCGCGATCTCGGCCCACTCGGACTCGAGCGATCCGCGCGCGACCGGCCTGCCTGCGCGCCGATACCAGTAGCCGGCATTCGCAAGGTCGCCCTCGACACGGTGGAGATGCGCATGCACCCAGTCATGCGCGGGCTCGCCTTCCGCCTGCTGCACCAGTCCGTGCGCCGCATCCCACTCGCCGCGCCCGCAATGCCAGAGCGCCAGGACCGGACGCGCCAGCCCCTGCGGCGCGACCTGCCCGGCCAACGAGGCCTTCAGCACCGCCGCATCCATGCCAGGCTCACCCGAGCATCGGCAGCTTGAGCCCGTGCTCGCGCGCGCAGGCGACGGCGATATCGTAGCCGGCATCCGCGTGCCGCATCACCCCCGTGCCAGGATCGTTGGTCAGGACGCGCTCCAGCCGACGATCCGCGGCCTCGCTGCCGTCGCATACGATCACCATGCCGGCATGCTGCGAGAACCCGATGCCCACGCCGCCGCCGTTATGCAGGCTGACCCAGGTCGCGCCCGACGCGGTGTTGAGCAGCGCGTTGAGCAGCGGCCAGTCCGCGACAGCGTCGGAGCCGTCCAGCATGGCCTCGGTCTCGCGGTTGGGCGAGGCGACCGACCCGGAGTCGAGATGGTCGCGACCGATCACGATGGGCGCCTTGAGTTCGCCGCGCCGGACCATCTCGTTGAAGGCGAGCCCTGCCTTTGCGCGGCCGCCCAGGCCGACCCAGCAGATGCGCGCCGGAAGACCCTGAAACCGGATACGCGCGCGCGCCATGTCGAGCCAGCGATGCAGATGCCGGTCCTCGGGGAACAACTCCTTCATCTTCGCGTCGGTGCGGTAGATGTCCTCGGGATCGCCGGACAGGGCGCACCAGCGGAACGGCCCGACACCGCGGCAGAAGAGCGGCCGGATATAGGCGGGCACGAAACCCGGGAAGTCGAAGGCGTCGGCGACGCCCATCTCCTTGGCCATCTGGCGGATGTTGTTGCCGTAGTCGAGCGTGGGTACGCCCATGCGATGGAAATCGAGCATGGCGCGGACATGCACGGCCATCGATTCCTTCGCCGCCTTCTCGACGCGCGCCGGGTCGCTCTCGCGCAGCCGCGCATGGTCGTCGAGCGTCCAGCCGACGGGCAGATAGCCGTTGATCGGATCATGCGCCGAAGTCTGGTCGGTGACCATGTCCGGCCGCGCGCGCGCGTCGCCTGCCTTGGCGCGCCGCACCAGTTCGGGGAACACCTCGGCGGCGTTGCCGAGCAGGCCGACCGAGATCGCCTCGCCCTTCGCGGTCGCGGCCCGGATCATGTCCAGCGCCTCGTCGAGATCCTTGGTCCAGCGGTCGAGATACTTCGTCTCCAGCCGCTTCTCGATCCGGCTCGGCTGGCATTCGACAGCCAGCATGCAGGCGCCGGCGAAGACCGCGGCGAGCGGCTGCGCACCCCCCATGCCGCCGAGTCCGCCAGTGAGGATCCAGCGCCCGCGCAGGTCGCCGCCGTAATGCTGGCGTCCGGCCTCGACGAAGGTCTCGTAGGTGCCCTGCACGATGCCCTGCGAGCCGATATAGATCCACGACCCGGCCGTCATCTGGCCGTACATCATCAGGCCCTTGCGGTCGAGTTCGTGGAAATGTGACCAGTTGTTCCAGTGCCCAACCAGGTTCGAATTGGCCAGGAGGACACGTGGCGCGTCGGCATGGGTGCGGAATATGCCGACCGGCTTGCCGGACTGCACGAGCAGCGTCTCGTCGTCGGCAAGCGTCTTCAGGCTTGCGACGATGCGGTCGAAGCTCTGCCAGTCGCGCGCGGCGCGGCCGATGCCGCCATAGACGACGAGTTCCTCGGGTCGCTCGGCGACCTCGGCGTCGAGATTGTTCATCAGCATGCGCATCGCCGCCTCCGACTGCCAGGACCGGCAGGTGAGGTCGGAACCGCGCGGCGCCGCGATGCGGCGCGCATTGTCGCGCCGGGAAGGTACGGTGGCCATCGTCATTGATGCTCCCAATCGTCGAGCTTGTCGGTGTTGGGCGGCGAATAGCCGAGCAGATCGCCCTGCGTCGTGACGCCGAGCCCGTTCAGCAGCCGGTTCGAGTAGTTGAAATAGGCGCAGACCTGATTGGCCTCGAAGATCTCGGCATCGGTGCAGCCCGCGGCGCGGCATGCCTGCACGTCGCCCTGCTCCATCTTCTGCGGCTGCAGGGTCAGTTTCCTGACGTAGCGAAGCAGAGCCAGCTCCTTGCCCGCGAAGACGCGCTCGGGCGCGCCTGCGGCCAGCGCCTCGTAGATCGCCTTCGCACGCGCCTCGTCCTTGAGCAGACGGGTCAGGCCGGCGAAGTGGTGCGCGACCGAATAGTCGCATCGGTTGGCCAGCGAGGTGTAGATGCCCAGGCATTCCAGGAACCAGACGGGCGTCGTGTTGCCGGTATGGTGCAGCACGCTCTTGTAGAGCGCCGAATGCCCTTCCATCGTGTGCGGGCGAAGCGAGTGGATCTTCATCACGTTGTCGATGGATCCGCCCGGCCCTTTCACCCGGTCGTAGAGCTGGCGCAGATGGCCTTCCGACTCTTCGTATTGCAGCATCCTGATCCAACTCGTCATCGTCCGCCCTCCGCTTGCGCACCACCGCTGGGCATAAGCCCTTCGGTCATCCAACGCCCGAACACGCCGCTTTCGACCAGTTCCCGCGCGGCGTCGATGTCGCCCGCGAGGAAGCGGTCGCGCTCCACCGGCGCCACCCGCGCGCGCAGCGCCGCGATCGCGGTCGTCAGCCGGGCGCTGGTCGCCAGCGGCGCGTGGAAGCCGATGCCGTCGCACGCAGCCATCAGCTCGATCCCGACGATCGTCGCGGTATTGCGCGCCATCTCACCGAGGCGGCGGGCGGCATGCGTGGCCATGCTGACATGGTCCTCCTGGTTGGCGGAGGTCGGAAGGCTGTCGACGCTCGAGGGATGCGCCAGCGACTTGTTCTCGCTGGCCAGCGCGGCCGCCGTGACATGGGCGATCATGAAGCCGGAATTCAGGCCGGGCTCGCGGACCAGGAAGGCCGGCAGCCCGCCATTCGTCGAAGGATCGACCAGCATCGCGATGCGGCGCTCGGCGATCGCGCCGATCTCGGCGATCGCGATCGCCAGAAGATCGGCGGCGATCGCCACCGGCTCGGCATGGAAGTTTCCGCCGGACAGGATCTCGCCGGCGTCCGCGAAGACCAGCGGATTGTCGGAAACGCCGTTGGCCTCGCGCAGGAAGATGTCGGCGGCATGCCGGATCGAGTCGAGACAAGCGCCCATCACCTGCGGCATGCAACGTAGGCAGTAGGGATCCTGCACCCGCTCGCAGTCGAGATGCGAAGCCCGGATCGCGGAGCCTTCGAGCAGGTGGCGATATACCGCCGCGACGTCGCGCTGGCCGCGCTGGCCGCGGATGGCATGGATGCGGTCGTCGAACGGCGCATCGCTGCCCTTCGCGGCGTCGATGCTCAGCGCACCCGCGATCACCGCCGCGGCGAAGGCGTCCTCGGCCGCGAACAGTCCCACGAGCGCCAGGGCGGTCGAGACCTGCGTGCCGTTGAGCAGCGCAAGCCCCTCCTTGGCCTCGAGGCGCAGCGGCTCGAGCCCCACGCGCTGCAGGGCCTGCGCCGACGGCATGCGCTCGTTGCCGAGAAACGCCTCGCCATGGCCGATCAGCGTGGCGCTGAGATGCGCGAGCGGCGCCAGATCGCCAGACGCTCCGACCGACCCCTTGGCCGGGATTACGGGAACGACGCCGCGATTGATCGCCGCCAGCAGCGCCTCGATCACCGCGGGGCGCACGCCTGAATGGCCGCGCGCGAGGCTTGCCGCCTTGAGTATCGCGATCATCCGCACCGTCTCGGGCGGCAGCGCCGGACCGACGCCGACGCTATGCGACAGCACCAGCGCGGTCTGCAGGTCGCGCAGCCGGTCGGGCGCGATGCGCGTCGTCGCCAACTTGCCGAAGCCGGTGTTCACCCCGTAGACGGCGTCGCCCTTGGCGAGAATCCGGTCGACGGCCGCGGCGGAGGCGGCGACGGCCGGCGCGGCTGCCGGATCGAGAACCAGCGGACCGGCATCGTCGTGCCAGCGCCGCAGCGCGGCGAGAGAAAGCCCGCCGGGAGAAATCACATGCGTCATAAGCAAACCTAACGCGGCGCGGCAGAAAAACGAGAGTGCAAATTTCGTCCAGCCATAGCACTCTGCCGGTCGAAGCGCCGGGAAGCTGCATGACCGAAGCCAATTGCCGTCTGCTCGACCCGTCCTGGTCCTACGTGGAAAAGGACACGCTCGACGATTTCCGCGCCGTGGACTGGGACCTGCTCAACAGCCAGCGCCGGAGCTACTATGCCGAGGAGCAGGCGAGGCAGGCCCTGCGCCTGCTGTCGGCCGGCGCCGACGACGCGACCTTCGGCTATCGGGTCAATAATTTCCGCCACTGCGTTCAGGCGGCGACGCTCGCCATGCGCGATGGACGCGCCGAGGACTACGTGGTCGTCGCCCTGCTCCACGACATCGGCTTCATAGCCTGTCCGCAGAACCACGGCGCCTTCGCCGCGCAGCTGCTCGCCCCCTATGTCGGCGACGACCTGGTCTGGATGCTCGAACGACACATGTATTTTCAGTCGCTCCATTGCCGCGAGCTCGAGGGCAACGACCGTTTCGTGCGCGAACGCTGGCGCGGGCACCCCGCCTTCGCGGCGACCGCGGAATTCGTGGCCAAGTACGATCAGAACACCATCGCCCCGGGATTGCCGGAGGCGCCGCTGTCCGTGTTCGAACCGATGGTGCACCGGGTCTTTTCCCGGCCGCCGCGGGCCCTGCCCCTGCCGCCGTGACGCGCGCCCCGGCCCGGCGCTAGTCTGGCCAGCGCGCGCCGATCTCCGGCAAGCGCCAGTCCCGAGGACATCGACCATGGCCTATGCAACCGCCAAGACCATCGCCGTAGAGGAGATCCCGGTCATCGACGTCGCGGCGCTCGCCGCCGACGACCTGCAGGCGCAGCGCGACGTCGCCGACCGGATGCGCGAGGCCGCGGAGCGCATCGGCTTCTTCTATGTCAGCAACCATGGCGTGCCGCAGGCCGAGGTGGACGCGATCTTCGACGTCAGCCGGCGTTTCTTCGCCCTGCCGCCGGAGACCAAGGCGCGCGCCACGATCGACGCGATCCATCGCGGCTGGCTCGCAGTCGGGCAGGCCAAGATGTATGCCGGCGCCAGGATCGACCTCAAGGAGAGCTTCCTCTGGGGCCTGGAACTCGGCGCCGACGACCCGGACGTCAAGGCCGGCAAGAAGCTGATGGGGCCGAACCAATGGCCCGACTTCATGCCCGAGATGCGCCCGACCCTGTCGGCATATTACGACGCGATCCTCGGCTGCGGGAGACGTCTGCTGCGCGGCTTCGCGCTCAGCCTCGGCAGGCCCGCGGGCTTCTTCGAGCCGCATTTCCGCAAGCCGCTCGCGCGCGGATCGATGGTCTACTACCCGCCGCAGCCGCCAGATCTCGGCGAACAGCAGTTCGGCGTCGCGCCGCATACCGACTACGGCGGCCTGACCCTGCTGTCGCAAGACACGACCGGCGGCCTGCAGGTGCTGAACAAGGCCGGCGACTGGATCACCGCGCATCCCATCCCCGGCACGCTGGTCATCAACGTCGGCGACCTGATGGCGCGCTGGACCAACAACCGCTTCAGTTCGAACGCGCATCGCGTGATCAACACGTCCGGGCGCGAGCGCTATTCGGTCGCGGTGTTCTTCGACCCGTCCTTCGACACGGTGATCGATCCGCGCGACCTGCTCGACGATCCGGCGACCGCGAAGTACCCGCCGACGACCTGCGGCGAATACATCGTCGGCCGCTTCGACAAGGCGTTCAAGTACCGGCAACGGGCCGGCTGACGCGCGGGCCGGGCGGCATCGGCGGCGATGGCTTCGCAGCAAGAGATCCGGAACCTCGTCGGACGCGCGCATGTGCGCGCCCTGAGTGCGCGCCGCGATGGCCCCGGCTTGGTCTTCCTCGCGGCGCATCTTGCCCTTCTGGTCGCCGGCGCGGCGTGGATCTGGGCCTGGAGCGGGAGCCCCTGGGCGCTGGTCGCGATGTTCGCGCAGGGCATCGTCGTCGTGCATCTCTTCGCCCCGTTCCACGAGACCTCGCATGGCAGCGCCTTCGCCTCGCGGCCGTTGAACGAGGCCGTCGAGTGGTTCGCCGCGCTCGCCCTTGGACTTCCGCCGACGCATTTCCGCTTCGAGCATGCCGCGCATCATGCTCATACGCAGCAACCCGGCCGCGATCCGGAGATGATCGCGACTGCCGAGACGCTGCGCGGCTATCTGCTCTATGCCAGCGCCTGGCCCTATTTCCGCGGCCTGTTCTCGGTCCTCCTGCGCCTGCCCGTCGGGCGTTTCACCGCCGAGGATGCATCCTTCCTCGCTCCCGAGCGGCAACGCGAGGCGACGCGCGAGACCCGGATCATGTGGGTCGTCTACGCCGCGATCGCCGGCCTGTCCGTCGCGACCGGCAGCACGGCGGCGATCGAGTACTGGCTGATCCCGCGCATCCTCGGCGAGCCCGTGATGCGGCTGATCCGCATGTCGGAGCATGTCGGCCGCCCGCATGTGGCGGACTGGCTGTCGAACACCCGCACGGTGGTCACCTGGCGGCCGGTCCGCTGGCTGGGCTGGAACATGGCTTTCCATGCCGAGCACCACGCCGTTCCGTCGGTGCCATTCCACGCCCTTGCGCAGTTGCACGAGATCCTGGCCCCGCATCTCGCCGATGCGCGGCGCGGCTACGCCGCGACGCAGTTCCATCTCGCGACGCGCGGCCTTAGGGGCGGCGCTTGACCCCGCGCTCGCAGGCGCGCGCCGCAGACGCCGTCGCGTGGAGCAAGTTCGCGCTCTTCGCCGCCGCCGTCGTCGGCGCCGTCGCCTGGGGCGCGTCGCGGATGGACTACACATGGAAGTGGGACCAGACGACGCGCTTCGTCGTGCGCTTCATCGACGGCGCCGCCTATCCCGGGCCGCTGCTCAAAGGTCTGCTGGTCACGCTGGAGATCTCGGCCGCCAGCTTCGTCCTGGCGCTGGCGATCGGCCTGCTGACCGCGCTCTGCCGCCTGTCGGACAGCGTCGTCGCGCGGGGGATCGCACGCTGCTATCTCGAATCCGTACGCAACACGCCGCTGCTGGTGCAGATCTACCTGCTCTACTTCGTGCTCGCGCCCATCCTCGGCTTCGACCGCTGGTTCGCCGCCGTCTTCGCCCTCGCGGTGTTCGAGGGCGCCTTCGCGGCGGAGATCTTCCGCGGCGGCATCCTGTCCGTGCCGCGCGGGCAGACAGAGGCGGCGATGAGCCTGGGCCTCGGCCGCGGCGCGACCTACCGCCTCGTGGTCCTGCCCCAGGCCATACGGATCATGCTGCCGCCGCTCACCAGCCTCGGCGTCTCGCTGATCAAGCATTCGGCAATCGTGAGCGCGATCGCCATGTTCGATCTTTTCAACGAGGCGCGCACGATCGTCTCCGAGACCTTCCTCGCCTACGAGATCTACCTGATCACCGGCGCGATCTACCTCGTCGTCACCACCGCCCTGTCCCTGCTCGTCGGCGTGCTCGAACGCCGCCTGGCGCGACAGGGCTGAGGCCGCACATCGCCCAAGACCCGCGAACCGACATTTCAACCAGGGAGCATCGACCATGAAGAGACGCAGTTTCATCGCCACAGCCGCGGCGCTCGCCGCCGCGCCGTCCATCGCCCACGCGCAGACGGGAGCCACGCCGGCCATCGACCAGGTCAAGCAGCGCGGGGTGCTGCGGGCCGGGTTGTCGACCTTCATCCCCTGGGCGATGCGCGACAAGCAGGGCGGCCTGATCGGGTTCGAACTGGACGTCGGCAACCGCCTCGCCCAGGACTGGGGCGTGCGCTACGAACCGACCCCGACCGCATGGGACGGCATCATCCCGGCGCTGCTGGCCGGACGCTTCGACTTCATCATCGGCGGCATGTCGATCACGCCGCCGCGTCTGGAGCAGGTCGATTTCAGCGAACCCTATTCGACTTCGGGTCTGCTGATCGTCGCCAACAGCCGCATCGCCGCCAACCACTCCAAGATCGCCGATTTCGACCGGGCCGACTACACGATCACCTGTCGGCGCGGCACGACGGTCCCCGGCGTCATCGGCCGCCTGATGCCGAAGGCCACCGTGCGACAGTTCGACGACGACGCGCAGGCCGAGCAGGAGGTCGTCAACGGCCGGGCCCATGCCTGGGTCGCATCGGCGCCCCGGCCCATGTTCTCGGCGCTGAACAACCCGACCACGATGTACGTGCCGTTCAAAGAGCCATTCGAGCCGCAGCGCGAAGGCATCGCGATGCGCAAGAACGATCCCAAGTCGATGGCCGCGCTCAACGAATGGGTGAAGGCGCGCCATGCCGACGGGTTCCTGCGCGAGCGCCGCGCCTACTGGTTCGAGACCCGCGACTGGGCGGATCGCGTGGCCTGACGCATAGGGCCGGATCCAGAGCAGGGGAGCGGCGCGCCGCCGCTCCCCCGCATCTCCCGCCGCCATGAGCCAGCCACCGCCGCCCGCCGGAAGGCGGCGCCTCAAGACGATCGACTGGGTGCTGCTCGCCCTCGTCGCGCTCGCGGCGGCGTGGTTCGTCTGGCGCGTCTCGCATCTCGACAACTACCGCTGGAACTGGGCGCCGATCCCGCAATTCTTCCTGCGCTGGGACGAGGCGAGCCAGAGCTGGGTCACCAACATCCTGCTGCATGGACTGTTCAACACCATCCGGCTGACGATCTTCGGCATGGCGCTGGCGACCGCGATCGGTTTCGCCATCGGACTGATGCGCACGGCGCGCGATCCGTTCCTGCGGCTGGTCGCACGCAGCTATGTCGAACTGATGCGCAACACACCGCCGCTGGTGATCATCTTCGTCCTCTATTTCTTCCTGTCGAGCCAGATCGTTCCCCAGTTCGGGCTCGAGCAGAAGATCGCCGCGCTCTCGCCGGGGACTCGGGCGACGCTGTCCTTCCTGTTCGGCGACCCGCGGATGATCGAGAACTTCGTCTCCGGTCTGCTCTGCCTCGCCCTGTTCGAAGCGGCCTACATCGCCGAGATCGTCCGCGCCGGGATCGAATCGATCCCCAAGGGTCAATGGGAGGCAGCCGCTTCGATGGGCCTGTCGCGGCGCCAGACGCTGCGCAAGGTCGTCCTGCCGCAGGCGGTCGCGCGCACCGTCCCGCCGCTGTGCAACCAGTTCGTCTCGCTGGTCAAGGACTCGTCGATCGTCTCGCTGGTCTCGATCCAGGAACTGACCTTCATGGCGACGGATGTCGCGGTATCCACGACCAGGATCTACGAGGTCTGGATGACCGTCGCGGCGGTGTATTTCGCGGTCTGCCTCCTCCTGTCCCTGGCCTTCGCCAGGCTGGAGCGCGTCTACGCGGCGCGCCGATAGACCCTCAAGGCGCGCGCAGCCACGCCTCGAACCAGCCGGCATAGCTGCGCTCGACGCGCAGCTCCCAGCTCGTCTCGCCGATACGTCGCAGCAGGACGGCGATCCCGCCCATCGCGGTGCGCACGGCGGCGCCGGGCGCGAAGCCGGCGAGGTCGAGCGCGCAGATCCGCGCCAGGAAATCCGCCGCGCCGGGCCCAGCCACCGACCAACCCTCCCACGCGTCGCCGACATCGACGGCGAGTACATCGCCGGCGGGCGGCAGATCGGTGACCGTGGCGCCGAGCAGCATGTATTCCGCCTCGCCCAGACGCAGGCAGACGAAACCCGCAAGCGCCGTCGGGTCCGGCCGGCCGTCGATCGCGACGATGCGCTCGGGCCCTAGCGGCAAAACCTCGACACCCGTCATGCGCGCATCCTCTCACCCCTGGGATCGAAGAAGACCGGCTTGACGACCTCCGCCTCGCTCTCGCTGCCGGACGGCGCGAAGAGCCGCACGCGCGTGCCGATCAGCCGTCGTCCGTCCTCCACCAGCGCCAATGCCAGCGAACGCCCCAGCGTCGGGCTCATGCAGCTGGCCGTCACATGCCCGCGCCCCCAACGTCCGTCCTCGGCGAGGACCACGGCGCCCTCCGCCGGCACCGCGGCTGGATCGGCGGCGAGCAGGCCCACGAGCTGGACGCGCGGCGCGGGATCGGCGCGGTTGCGCAGCAGCGCCTGCCTTCCGACGAAATCCGGCTTGCCGGTGGCGACGATCCACCCCATGCCGAGATCGTATGGATCGACGACGCCGTCCGCCTCGTGCCCGACGGAGATGAACCCCTTCTCGATCCGCAGGACATGGTTGGCCTCGGAACCGAGCGGCACGATGTCGTGCGCCGCACCGGCATGCATCAGCGCCGTCCAGAGGTCGAGCGCGCGGCGGGCGGGCACGTTGATCTCGTAGCTGAGTTCGCCGGTGAAGCTGACGCGCATAACGCGGGCGTCGATGCCGGCGACGCGCCCGGTGCGGAGGCCCATGAACGCGAAGGCCTCGCTGGAGAGGTCGATATCGGTGCCCGCAGCGGCGATCACCTCCCGCGCCTTCGGTCCGCATACGACGATATCCGCCCATTGCGCGGTGACCGGCACGATGCGCACGTCGAGTTCGGGCCAGACGATCTGGCGATGGTACTCGAACCGCGCCAGCGCAGTATCGGCGTTGCCGGTGGTCGTGGTGACGAGGAAGCGCCGCGCGGAGAGACGGAACGCGATACCGTCGTCGAAGACCCGTCCGTCCTCGAACAGCATCATGCCGTAGCGCCCCATGCCGGGCGGCAGATCCGCCCAGGCGTTGCAGTAGAGTCGCTCCAGGAAGGTCGTGACGTCGCGTCCGCCGAACTCGAACTTCCCCAGCGGGCTCGAATCGTAGATGGCGACGCCGGTGCGGCAGGCGACGCATTCGCGGGCAGTCGCCGTCTCCAGCGTCTCTCCCGGCCGCGGGTAGTAGCCGGGTCGCCGCCAGTTCGCGCCGACATCGTACATGACCGCGCCGGCGGCTTCGTGCCACGGCGTGAGCGGCGTCGCGCGGGCCGGCGCGAGGAACCAGCCGGCGCGCGGCGCGATCGTCCCGAACTCGACCGGCGCGAAGGGCGGCCGGTAGGTCGTGGTGCCGACGCTGCCGGGCAGATCGCCGCGCGCCTGCGCCAGCACCGCGATCGCGTCGAGATTGCCATGGCGTCCCTGGTCGCCGGCCATGCCCGCGGTGGTGTAGCGCTTCATCAGTTCGACCGAATCGTAGCCCTCGCGCGCCGCCAGCCGGATGTCGGCTGTCGTGACGTCGGCGGCGAGGTCGACGAAGACCTTGCCCGCCACGGCCGCGCCTGGGGCTTCGACCAGCACGGCGGGATCGGGGTCGAAATCCTCCGGCGCGATCACGTCCTCGATCCGCGCCGCCGGGACCGTTCGTCCGAGGCCAGCGGCGATCGCCCGCGCGGTCGCCTTCCCGTCCGCGAGCGCGGCAGCGAGCGTCATGCGGCCGGCGCAGGAACCGATGCTCGTCACCGGCCGGGAGTCGAGGCGAGGCAGGAACGCGTCGAGCGCCGCATCGTGGTCCAGCCGCCCGCCTGCCTGGCTGTGCAGATGAACCAGCGGCGTCCAGCCGCCGGAGACGGCCAGGACATCGCAGTCGAGGGTACGCGGGCGGCCGGCGCTGCCCGAAGAGGACACGCGCACGGCCTCGACCGTCCGCCCGACCGCCGCGATCGCGGATTGGCCGCCAAGCACCGCGACGCCGAACCGGCCGGCCAGATCGAGCGCGCCGGCGGGGATGCGCCGCCGCGGATCGACGATCGCCGAAACAGCCACTCCCATCCGCCGGAGCCGCGCGACGTCGCCATAGGCCGCGGAGTTGTTCGCGACGACGACCAGATCGCGACCGCAGGCGACCGCGAAGCGCTCGGCGTAGCGTCGTACGGCCGCGAGCGACATGACGCCCGCGCGATCGTTGCCGGCGAACAGCGCGGGCCGCTCGAGCGCGCCGGTCGCCAGGATCACGCGACCGGCGCGGATGCGCCACAGACGGGCATCCATCCCGTCGGCAGGATCGCGTTGGACCGCCAGCGCGAAACCATGGTCGTGCAGCGCGAAGACCAGCGTGTCCGCCAGACGCGTGCATGCCTGCGCCCCGTCGAACTCCGCCGTCGCGCGCCGCGCCCAGTCGGCCACGGGCTCGCCGTCGATCCAGGCTTCCATGCCGTCGAGATTGGCCGCGCCCGGCGCGGCGCCGTCGTCGGCGAGCACGACTCGCGCGCCGCTCGCCGCCAGGTCGCGCGCGGCCGCCAGACCCGCCGGGCCCGCCCCGACCACCAGCACGTCGCAATGGACGTGACGCGTGTCGCGACGCCACGACGGCGCGCTGCCGTCGAGCCGCGCGAGCCCCGCGGCGGCGCGGATCGCGCGCTCCCAGTGGGGCCAGGCGCCAGCCGGTCCCATGAAGGTCTTGTAGTAGAAACCCGCCGGCAGCAGCGGCGACAGCCAGTCGTGGATTTCCCGCCAGTCGAAGCGCAGGCTCGGCGCGGCGTTGACCGGATGCGCATCCAGCCCATCGGCGAGACGGATGCGGGTCGCGAGCGCCAGCGGATCCTCGCCGCAGCGCACCAGCGCGTTCGGTTCCTCGAGGCCGAAGCCGTAGACCCCGCGCGGCCGGTGATACTTGAAGCTGCGCGCGACGATACGCTCGCCCGCGGCGAGCAGCGCCGCCGCGAGGGTCTCTCCCGCGCGCCCGGCCAGACGCCGACCATCGAAACGGAAGGCGATCTGCGCCCCGCCCTGCGTCGCCCCGGACGACGGCAGACGATAGCCGGTCATGGCAGCATGCCGTTGTCGCGCGTGTCGCGCCGTAGGCGGAACCAGCGCCGGCAGCCCAGACGATGCCACCACAATTCCTCGTGCACGCCGCGAAGATTGTCGCGCATGTACAGGATCTCGGCCAGCGCGGCCGCGTCGGGCGGCGCGGCGGCATCCGGCCGGCGCACGATCTCGCCGCCGCAGGAAAACTCCAGTTCGGCGCGCGGACCGCAGAAAGGGCAGGCGATGCTCAACATGCGCGCCTCAGATCCGGTTCGACGCGCCGGCGGTCTCGAACAACGGCCGACCGGCGGCGAAACGCGACAACAACAGATGTCGGGCCAGCGGATGCGGCGTTCCCGTCGCGACCAGATGGGCGAGCGCGACGCCGCCGATCGGGATCGCCTTGAACCCGCCGGACCCCCAGCCGACGCTGAGGCTCAGCCCCTCGACCGGCGACGGCGACAGGATCGGCGTGATGTCGTGGCAGAGATCGATCGACCCCGCCCATTGCCGAAGCATCCTGACCCGGCGCAGCGCCGGGAACAGCGAGAGCATCGCGCCGACCGCCTCCTCGACGACCGCGAAGCTGCCGCGCGACGCATAGGACGGGTAGCCGTCGGCGCCGCCCCCGATCACCAACTCGCCCTTGTCGCTCTGCGAGAAATACGTCGCGAAATGGGGAATGTTGACGATCACATCCAGCATCGGCTTCAGCGGCTCGGACACGAAGGCCTGCAGCGGTACGGTCTCGATCGGCAGGCGGAACCCGGCGCTTGCCGCCAGCACGCCGGCATGCGCGGCGACGCAGAGCGCGACGCGCGGCGCGGCGACGAAGCCGCGCGCGGTCTCGACGCCCACCACCCGCCCCGCCTCGCGCCGGATCGCGCGGACCTCGCAATTCTGCACGATGTCCACGCCCATCGCGTCGGCGGCGCGCGCATAGCCCCAGGCGACCGCGTCGTGCCGCGCGACGCCGGCCGTCGGATGCCAGGTCGCCGCGAGCACCGGCAGGCGGGCCGACGCGTCGAGGTCGAGGAACGGGATGCGCGCCTTCGCGGCGGCCGGCGTCAGGATGTCGAACGGCACGCCGATCAGGCGCAGCGCGGCCTGCCGGCGCTTGACGTCGCGCAGCTTGCCCCAGGTCTGGATCAGGTCGACCTGGCCGCGCTGGCTGAACATCACGTTGAAGTTCAGCGTCCGGGACAGGTTCTCCCATAGCGCGATGCTCGCGGCGTAGAAGCGCATCGAAGGTTCGCGCAGATAATTGGCGCGGATCGTCACCGTGTTGCGCGCGGTGTTTCCGCCGCCAAGCCATCCCTTGTCGAGCACCGCTATCCGCGTCAGCCCATGGTCGCGCGCCAGGTGGTAGGCGGTGGCGAGCCCATGGCCGCCGGCCCCGACGATGACCGCGTCGTAGGCCTGCTGCAGCGGCGGGTCGCGCCACGCGCGCGGCCAGCGCGCGTGGCCGGTAAGGGCGTTGCGCGCGAGCGAGAGGATTGAATAGCGCATCGTCGGAGGACGATCCCGGGCCAGGAAACGACGATCCCGATTTGCCGTCCTCGGCGCGCGCGGCGCAAGGATTTCTGCATTTGACCCTCGCCGGGGGCGGACTATCCTGATGCTACCCCCGTCAGAAATGAGGATGATCCGATGAATCGTCGCGACCTCGGCCGAATGATCGGCCTCGGCACCGCCTCCGGCGCCCTGCTCGCGGCCGCCGCTGCGCCGCAGATCGCCCAGGCCCAGACGGCCGGCAGGTCGCGCCTGGCGCAGATCCTGGAGCGCGGCACCATCCGGATCGGGACCACCGGCGATTTCAACCCGATGTCGTTCCGCGATCCCGGCTCCAACGAGTATCGCGGCTTCGACATCGAGGCGATGACGCAGCTGGCGGCCGACATGGGCACGAAGATCGAATGGGTGCAGACCGAGTGGGCGACGCTGGTGGCGGGAATTGCCGCCGGCCGTTTCGACATCTTCTCGGGCGCCTCGGTCAGCATGGCGCGGGCGCGCACGGCAGCGTTCTCGATCCCCTATATCGAACTCGGCACCGTGCCGCTGGCGCTTAAGGCCAATGCCGGCAAGTACCGGACCTGGGAGTCGATCAACGACCCCGGCGTGCGCGTCGCCACCTTCATGGGCACCGTGTTCGAGGAGCAGGCCAAGGCGCATTTCCCGCGCGCCCAGCTGCGCGCGGTGCAGGCGCCGGCCACGGGGTTCCAGGAAGTCCTCGCCGGCCGCGCCGACGTGACGATCACCAGCACGATCGAGGCGTCCACGCTGGTCCGCCGCTTCGACCAGCTGACCCTGCTCGGCGAGAACGTGCGTCCGCGCAACCGCCGCCCGCTCGCCTTCGTCGTCGCCCAGGACGAACCGACCTGGCTCAACTTCGTGAACACCTGGGTGACCCTCAAGACCACCGAAGGCTTCTTCGACGCGCTCGAAGCCAAGTGGCTGCCCAAGGCCTGACCCGCGGCGCGCAGGCCGGCCTGACAGATTGATGGCCGGCATGCGCCTCGCGCGACTGGCGCTCGCCGCGGCCCTGCTTGCCGCGACGAGCGGCTGCGGGCCCGGCACCTATAGCTGGGGCTGGTACGTCGTCTCGCCCTTCGACCCGCGCGGTCGCAAGAACCTCCAGTTCCTGCTCGACGGGCTGCTGGCGACGGTCACGATCTCGGTGACCGCGATCGCGATCGCCGTGGTGGCCGGCGCCGCGCTCGCCATGCTCGCGCTGTCGCGCAACACGCTGCTGCGGGCGGCGGCCCGGATCTATGTCGAGGGCGTGCGATCCATACCGCTGCTGGTGCTGCTGCTCTGGGTCTATTACGGCCTGCCGGTCGTGCTCGGGATCCAGTTCGGCGTCTTCGCCGCAGGCGTGATCAGCCTCGCCGTCAGCGACGCGGCGTTCGAGGCCGAGATCTTCCGCGCCGGCATCCAGTCGATCTCGCGCGGCCAGACCGAGGCGGCCCAGAGCCTTGGGCTGAACCGATGGCAGACGATGCGGTTGATCGTCCTGCCCCAGGCGATCCGCCGCATCCTGCCCGCGCTGGGCAACCAGTTCGTCTATGTCCTGAAGATGAGTTCGCTGGTCTCGGTGATCGGCTTCCAGGAACTGACGCGGCGCGCCAACGAATTGACCCTGGTCGAGTACCGGCCGCTGGAGATCTATACGTTCCTCGTGCTCGAATATCTGCTGCTGATCCTGCTCGTCTCGTTCCTCGTCCGCCGCCTCGAGCGCAGGCTGGCCCGCAACGGCGGCGATCGCCGATGAAGATCCGTTCCCCATGAAGGCACAGCCCTATTCCGGCTATCTGCGCCGCGCGGTGCCCGCGCCCGATCCCGAGCTGACGTCGGTGGGCCCCGACACGCCCTGCGGCGAATACATCCGCCGCGCCTGGCAGCCCGTCGCGATGCTGTCGGAGCTGGGCGAGCGGCCGCTGGCGCTGCGCATCCTGGGCGAGGATCTGGTGCTGTTCCGCGACCTGTCGGGGCGGATCGGGCTGCTGCACAGGCACTGCCTGCATCGCGGCGCCAGCCTCGAATACGGGATCCCGATGGAGCGCGGGATCTCGTGTTGCTATCACGGCTGGACCTTCGACATCGACGGCACGATCCTCTCGACCCCTGCCGAACCGCCCTCCAGCCGCATCCGCGACACGCGCTGCCAGGGCGCCTATCGCGTGCATCTGCATGACGGGCTCGTCTTTGCCTATCTCGGGCCGCCCGAAACGACGCCGCCCTTCCCGATCTTCGACACCGCGCGCGCCGGCGCCGAGCCCGTGCCCTTCGCGATCCGGATGCCCTGCAACTGGCTACAGGTCTACGAGAACACGCAAGATCCCGTGCATGTCGTCTATCTGCATACCCGGATCTCCGGCGCGCAGTTCGGCGACGCCTCGGGCGCCGACCAGGAGATCGAGTATCGCCAGACCCCGCTCGGCATGATCAACGTCCAGACGCGGCTGTGGTCGGGGAATTTCTGGACCCGCTGCACCGAGACGATCCTGCCGAACTGCAACCAGGGCGGCGCGATCTGGGAGGCGGCGGACCGGCGCAAGGTCTTCCAGCGCGCCGCCTTCACGCGCTGGATGGTGCCGATCGACGACCACGAGACGCTCGTCATCGGCTGGCGCTATTTCAGCGACGCACTCGATCCGCAGGGTCTCGGCGATCGCGCCAAGGTCGGCAGGCAGAGCATCGACTTCATCGGCCAGACCGAGGAAGAGCGCAGCTACGCGGAGCGCCAGCGTCAGCCCGGCGACTACGAGGTCCTGGTGTCGCAGCGTCGCATCGCCGTCCACGCGCTCGAGACGCTCGCCTCTTCCGATCAGGGCGTGGCGATGCTGCGGCGCCTGCTGCGCAAGAACATCCGCGCCCTCGCCGAGGGGACCGCGCCCACGCATGTCCCGGCCGGCGCCGACGGTCTGGTCGCCACCTTCGTCCAGGACACGGTCGAACCGGCGACGGCCCTGGATCGCCAGGCACTAGCCGCCTTCGGCAAACGGGTCGCGGATCTGGTCCTGGCGAGCGCGCGCGAGCCGGCCGCCGCCAGACCCGACTGGATCGACGCGCGGCTGGCCGCGCCGCGCGGCGACGAGGCCGCGTCATGATCCTCTACTGGACGAAGCTCTCCAGCTACAGCGCCAAGACGCGCATCGCCTGCGCGCTCAAGCGCATCGTGCCCGAGCTGCGGCTGCCGCCCGAGGGCAGCTATCGCAGCGAGGCCTATCGGCGGATCGTCCCGCTCGGCACGGTGCCGGCCCTGGTCGAGGGCGACATGGTGCTGAGCGAAAGCGACACGATCGTCGAGTATCTGGAGGAGCGCTTCCCCGATCCCGCTCTGCTGCCCGGAACGGCGCGCGAGCGTGCCCGGATCCGGTTCCTGTCGCGCTTCCACGACCTGCATCTGGAGCCACCGCTGCGCGCGCTCTTTGGCCAGGCGGCGCCGGCCACACGCGATCCCGCCATCGTCGCGGCGCAAGGCGACACCTTCGCGCGCCGTCTCGCCCTGCTCGACGGGTTCCTGGACGACCGCGGCCCCTTCGCCGCGGGCCCCGCCCCGACGCTCGCCGATTGCGGCTTTCCGCCGACTCTCGCGATCGCCGACGGTCTGCTGGCGATGCTCGGGCGGCCTCCTGTCTACGGACCCCGGACGCGACGCTGGCGCGAGGCCGTCACCGCCGATCCGCGCATCGAGAGCGTGATGGAGGCCTATCGCGCGGAGGTCGCCGCGTGGCTCGCCGCCAAGGCTGCGGGCTGACCCCTCGCGTCTCGCGCAGTTTCCGGCCGCTTGGAACCGGAGAGGGATTCCCTGGCGGCGCGAAATGCGAATGGAGCTGGCGACTGCGGCGGGGAGGCCGGCATTGGACGGCCGCAGCTTTGTCGAACGCCCTGCGGCGTCGGACCGTAGCAACGGTTGAACAGGGCACGTCGCGTCGCGCTGCGGTGGACAGCGACGAGCGGCGTGGCGCGCGCAGGGCAGGAAGCGTCAGGACGAGAGGCGTGGCGCGCGACGCCAGCCACCAAAGCGAGACGCGCTCTAGCGTCCGCCGGTCACGTCGATGGTCGTGCCGTGGATATACGAGGCGCGTGCGGAAGCCAGGAAGACCGCCGCCTCGGCGATCTCCTCGGGGTCCGCGGCGCGGCCGAGCGAGATCGTCGACAGGCCGGACTGGATGCGCGCCTCGCCGCCGATCTCCTCCAGCATCTCGGTGCGCGTCATGCCCGGCCGCAGGCCGCAGATGCGCACGCCCTGCGGCCCAAGATCCTTCGCGGCGTTCATGACGAAGGCGTCGACGGCGCCCTTGCTCGCCGCATAGGCCGCCCAGCCGGGCACGCCCCCCATGCGCGCCGCCGCCGAAGAGATGTTGACGATCGTCCCGCCTCTTCCGCCGTGGCGGGTCGACATGCGCTTGACGGCCTCGCCGACGCAGAAGAAGACGCTGTCGACATTGGTCGCGAAGATACGGCGCAGGAAATCGGCATCGGCGTCGGCAATCTCGCGGCGCGCGCCGACGATGGCCGCATTGTTGATCAGGGCCGTCGCCGCGCCCAGTTCGCGATCGCAGGTCGCGAAGAGACGCACGACGTCCTCGCGGCGCGCGACGTCGCCCTGGACCGCGATGGCGCGGCCACCCGCCGTCCGGATCTCCGCCGCGATCGCTTCGGCGGCGGCGACGCTGCGCGCCGCGTTGAGGCAGACCGCGAAACCTTCCCGCGCCGCGATGCGCGCCGCGGCAGCTCCGATGCCGCGCGACGCGCCCGTGACGATCAGGACCCCAGTCACTTCCCCGCCTTGGGCTTCGGCTTCGGCTTCGCCTTGGACTTGGCCTTGACCTTCGGCCCGGGCCGCGCCGGCGCGGCGTTCGCGCGCATGAAGTCGATGCCCTGGGCCAACGCGTTCTGGAAGATCCCGATATCCACCCCATAGGCCATGAGCCGGAATCCCTTGGCCAGGTAGTCCTTCATCCATTTCTGGTCCGCCGCCATGAAGGCAGGGGTCTTGCCGTGGCGATCGCAGGCGCTCACGACGTCGTCGACCGCCTTGAGATAGCGCGGGTTGTCGAACTGCGCGGGGATACCCATGAAATTCGTCAGGTCGAAATGCCCGAGCCAGAGGACGTCGACGCCCGGCACAGCCGCGATCGCATCGCAGTTCTCGGCCCCCTTCGCGGTCTCGATCTGGCAGATGACGAGCGTACGCTCGTTGCCCGCCTTCATCTTGTCGAGCACCGAACCACCGGTGAAATCGTCGTGACCGACGCCGAACGCCGCCCCGCGCCGGCCGACCGGCGGATACTTGCAGCAGGACGCGATGAAGGCGGCCTGTTCGGCGGTATCGACCATCGGCACCATGATGCCCATCGCGCCGACATCGAGCATGCGCGCGATGAAGTCGTATTCGGTTGTCGGCACGCGCACCAGCGGCACGATCCCCAGACCGCGGCAGAGCGCAAATTGCTGGCGCAGCGTCTCGGTGCTGATCGCCGTGTGCTCCATGTCGTAGAGGATGAACTCGGCGCCCGCCGCCTTGCAGATCTGGGCGATGCCGGGGGTAAAGAACTCGAAGATCATCGCGCCGAAGGAATTGCCGCCGGCGGTGATCTTGGCCTTGACCGGATTGTCGCGCATGGAAGCCTCTTTCAGACAGAGAGATGGGAAAGCGCCGGATGCCGCAGAGCGTCGCGATCGACGAGGTAGCGGGGCGCCACGCCGTCGGCGAGCGCGCGCACAGCCTCGAAGGTGTTGCGGGCGATGCCGGTGAAGCACTCGTCCGTGTAGCAGAGCCCGTGCGGGGTCACGATGACGTTGTCCAGCGCCAGGATCGGGTTGTCGACCGGCGTCGGTTCGACCTCGAAGACGTCGAGCCCGGCGCCGGCGATACGACCCGCGGCGAGCGCCTCGTAGAGCGCCTTCTCCTGGATGATCGGACCGCGCGCGGTGTTGATGATGTACGCGGTCGGCTTCATCAGCGCGATCTCGCGCGCGCCGATCAGACCACGCGTCGCGGCGCTGAGCGGGCAGTTGACCGAGACGAAGTCGGCGCGGCGCATCAGGTCGTCGAGCGTCGGAACCAGTTCGACGTCGAGACCGGAGAACTGCCTGGGATCGGCGTAGGGATCGTAGGCGATGTGCTTCATCTCGAAGGGCCCGGCGAGACGGAATACCTCGGCGCCGATATTGCCGACCCCGATCAGGCCCAGCGTCCTGCCGGTCAGACCCATCCCCATGTGGCTGGTCTTCTCCGCCCAGCGTCCGGTGCGGGTCAGACGGTCCTTGAGGAACAGCTTCTGCGCCAGCGCCAGGACGAAGGTGATCACGTTGGTCGCGACCGGCCTGCGCACGCCGTCGGGCGCGATGTTGAGCAGCACGCCGTTCGCAGTGCAGGCCGGGACGTCGATCGCGTCGTAGCCGACGCCGAAGCGCGACACGAGCCGCAGGCGCTGGTCGGCCCGCCCGAGGCTTGCCGCACCGACGCGCTCCACCATCGCGCATAGCACGTCGTAGCGTGCGGCGAAATCGGCGGTGATCTCGGCCAGATGCCCGGACAGATAGCTCCACTCGATGCGCGGATGATCGAGCAGCGACAACACAGCCGGATCGTAGATCGGCGGTCCTTCCGCGCTGACGACGTCCCTGGAAATCGCGACACGCAGCTTCGTCATCTTGGTCCTCGACGGGTCGGATGGCCACGCCGGCGCGTAGCCGACGCAGAGTATCGGGCCGCGCGCGGCGCGGTCAAACCTCGCACCTGGCGGCACGGCGCAGCGACGGGTTCAGAACTTGCGCGCCCACGCCTCGGTCCACATCGGCAGGAACGCGTCCTTGTTGTAGGGATGCGCCTTGGCGACCTCGACGTTGAACTCGCCGACCCCGAGCCCCGGCCGGTCGGGAAATTCGTAATGCCCGCCGACCGGGCGCGGCGCGTGCTCCAGCAGGTCGAAGCGCCAGGGCACGCAATACTCGCAGAACGACTCCTGCATGATGATGTTGGTCGTGCAGGCGTCGAGCTGCACCGCGGCCGCCGTCGCCACCGGACCGAACGGATTGTGGAAGGACACGGGGATGTAGGCTGCGTCGGCTATCGCGGCGATCTTCTTCGACTCCAGGATGCCGCCGACATGGATGATGTCGGGCTGCAGCACGTCGACGTCGTTGGTCGCCAGCAACGACTGCAGATGGTACTTGGTGTAGCAGCGTTCGCCCGTCGCCAGGCGCGTCTTTATCGAACGGCCGATCTTCTGCAGCGCGCCGACATTCTCGGGATCGCAGGGCTCCTCGAACCAGTAGAGATTGAAGGGCTCGAGCGCCTGGGCGATCGCGATCGCGCTGCCCGGGCTGAAGCGGCCGTGGCAGTCGATCAGGATCTCGACATGCGGTCCGATCGCTTCGCGTACCGCGCCGATGATCTCGACCGCGTTGGCGACCGTCCGCGAATCGGGATCGCGCCCGGCATTGACGAAGGGATCGAGCTTCATCCCGCGATAGCCCTTCTTCGCCACCGCCTTGGCCGCCCGGGCGATGTCCTTGATGCTGGATCCGGCCCCGTACCAGGCATTGGCATAGGCCGGCAGCGTGGCGTGGATGCGTCCGCCGAGCAGATCGTAGACCGGCCGGCCGACGGCCTTGCCGACGATGTCCCACAGCGCCTGCTCGATCGCGCCGATGGCGCTATTCAGGTAGGGGCTGCCGCGCGCGAATTCGTTACGGAACATCTCCTGCCAGAGCTTCTCGATCTGGAACGCCGACTGCCCGACGACGACGCGGTGCGCCAGCATCTCGATGCCCGCGGCGACCATCTGCGGCTGGAATTCGCACGAGCCTTCGCCGATTCCCGAGATGCCGTCGTCGGTATGGACATGCGCGAACACGAAGTTGCGCCACCGCGCGTCCACGACATGGACGTCGATGCGCGTCACGCGGCAATCCTTGCGGCCCGCGCGCGCGGCGGGCCTGGCGGTCGGCTTGGGCATGCGTTTCTCCCGTGGGAACGTTCTTGTCCGATCCAGACTAGCGCAGCATGCTACCGACTGCGAAGATTCCGCCATGCTTCGGCCCCGATTCGCGCCGCGCCGCCGTACCCTTCTCGCCACCGCGCTCGTCGCGCCGCTGGCGGCGGCGACCCGCGCGGATGCGGCGGGGCCCCCGCTGCGTCGCATCGCCTTCGGCTCATGCTGCCACCAGGAGGAGGACCAGGGCATCTGGAGTGCCATCCACGCCTGGCGGCCCGAGGTGATGGTGATGGGTGGCGACAACGTCTACGGCGACTCGCGGTCCGCAGCGCTGCGCGAATTGCGCGCCGCCTACGACAGGGCCGAGGCGAATCCGGGCTTCGCGCGGATGAAGCGCGATGTGCCGATGCTGGCGATCTGGGACGACCACGACTACGGCCGCAACGACGCGGGCGCGGAATTTCCCTGGAAGCAGCAGAGTAAGGACCTGTTCTGCGAGTTCTGGCGCGTCGCACGCGACGATCCGCGGCGTCGGCGCGAGGGGCTTCACCACGCCGCGGTCTTCGGACCGCCTGGCCGGCGCACGCAGATCGTCCTTCTCGACACGCGCTGGTTTCGGTCCAAGCTGCGCCGGACGGACCGCTTCGGCGCGCCTGGGCGCGAGCGCTATGTCCCGGACGACGACGCGGCGAAGACGATGCTTGGCGACGCGCAGTGGACCTGGCTGGAAGAGCAGTTGCGGCGGCCCGCCGAATTGCGGCTGATCGTCTCGTCGATCCAGGTGCTCGCCGAAGGCCATGGATGGGAGCGCTGGGGCAATCTGCCGCGCGAGCGCGCCCGGCTCCTGGATCTGATCGCGGCGACCCGCGCTTCGGGCGTCGTCTTCCTGTCGGGCGACCGGCATCTCGGCGCGTTCTACCGCCAAGCCGACGACGTTCCCTATCCATTGCACGAGATGACGTCGAGCGGACTGACCAAATCCTATCGCTCCGCCGAGCCCGGTCCCAACCGCCTGGGCGAGACGCTGGGCGAAATCAACTTCGGCACCGTCGGCGTGGACTGGTCCGCAGGGCAGATCGAACTCGCGCTGCGCGACCGGCGCGGCGAAGCGCAGCGCCTGCTGGCGCTCGACCTAGCCGCGCTGCGGGCGGCCTGACGACGACCGCCGCCGGCCGCGATCAGACGCTGTCGGTCCGCCGGACCAGCGCGTCCTTGCGCCGCCCGATATCCGGCAGCAGCCGCGTGCCGAGACCGGGTTTTGCCATCGGATACACGTAGCCGTTCTCGATCCGCGGCAGGTCCGTAACGAGTTCCTTGTACCAGCCGGTGTAATAGGCGCGCACCGTCTCCTGGATCAGCGCGTTCGGACAGTTCATCGACAGGTGAATCGACGAGATCAGCGTGATGGGGCCGGTGCAGTCATGCGGCGCGACCGGAAGGTGATGGGCCTCGGCCATCGTCGCGATCTTCTTCGCCTCGCTGAGCCCGCCGCACCAGGCGAGGTCGAGCATCACGATCCCCGCCGCCTTCTTCGCCATCAGTTCGCGGAAGGCGAAACGCGTGGCCAGCGTCTCGCTGGCGGTGATCGGCACGCGGGTGAACTGGGCCAGTTCGGCGACCGCGTCGAGATTGTTCATCTTGACGGGGTCCTCGAACCAGAAGGGCTCGAAAGGCTCGACCGCGCGAAACACCTGCTTGGCGCCGGTCAGGTTCCACAGCGAGTGCATCTCCAGCATCACGTCCACGCGATTGCCGACCGCCTTGCGGATCTTCTCGAAAGGCGAGATCGCGCGCGCCAGATGCTCGGCGCCGAGATAGCAGCCATTGGTGGCCTCGGCCGCGTAGTCGAACGGCCAGATCTTCATCGCCGTGATGCCCTGCTCGAGCAGGGAATGAGCGAGTTCGTCGGCGCGGTTGAGGAAGGCGTCGAGATCCTCGTAGGGACCGGCCTTGCTGGCGAGACCGAAATTCGTGGTCAGCTGACCCTTGCTGGAACGCACATACTGGTATCCCGCGCAGGTGTTGTAGATGCGGATCTTCTCGCGGCTGAGGCCGCCCAGCATCTGGTGGATCGGATGGCCAACGGACTGGCCGAAGATGTCCCAGAGCGCGATGTCGACCGCCGACACGCCCCGCATTTCCGCGCCCGGTCCGGCGAAGCCCAGGTAATGCCCGCGCAGCGCGTGGCTGATGCGATCGATCTCCAGGGGATTGCGCCCGATCAGCTGCGGCGCCGCCGTGCCGTGCAGATACGCCGCGGTCATGTCGGTGCCGAAGAAGCTCTCGCCCAAGCCCACGATCCCCGCATCCGTGTGGATATGGAGCCAGATGAGGTTGGGAAATTCCTCGAGTTGGATCGTCTCGACTGCGGTAATCTTCATCGAATCCCTCCCAGCGCGCCCGACCCGGCGCCGGGACGAAACATGCGGAGGAAACGCGCGCCATGGCAAGGACGTCGGTCGAGTCGGTCGATTTCTTCTATCTTGCGATGCCGACAATCGAGGATGTCGGCGACGGCAGCCAGGATGCCTGCGTGGTCCGGGTGACCGCCGGCGGCAAGGTCGGCTGGGGCGAGTGCGAAGCGGCCCCGCTGCCCTCGATCGCGGGGCTTGTGGCGCCGATGTCGCACAGCGCCTGCCATCCCGTGATCGATTCGGTGCTGGGCGAGACGCTGGAAAGCGTCGCGGACATCCACCGCATCGCCGCTCGGGTGCGCGCGCGCAGCGCCGACATGCTGCAGAGCTCGCATATCCTGTCGGGCGTCGACATGGCGCTCTGGGACCTGCTTGGCCGGCTGCGCGACGAACCGGCCTGGAAGCTGCTGGGCTGGAAGAAATGCTATCCCAAGCTGCCTTACGCCTCGGTCCTTTTCGGCGACACGCCCCAGCAGACGCTGGAGAAGGCGCGAGCCATGACCGCGAAGAATTTTCGCGCCGCCAAATTCGGCTGGGGACCTTTCGGCACGAAGGACGCGCAATACGACGCCGATCATCTGGTCGCGGCGCGCGAGGGCATGGGCAAGGACGGGATCCTGCTGGTCGATGCCGGCACGATCTGGGGCGACGATGTCGAGCGCGCGAAGCAGACCCTGCCCGCGCTGGAGAAGACCCGTGCGACCTGGCTCGAGGAGCCCTTCATCTCCAGCGCGCTGGGCGCCTATGGCGATCTCGCGAAGGCCTCGGCCGGGCGCGTGCGGCTCGCCGGCGGCGAGGGCGCGCATGACTGGCAGACGGCGCGCAACATGATCGACTATGGCGGCATCGGCTTCGTGCAGGTCGATGCCGGGCGCATCGGTGGCCTGACCGACGCCAAACGCGTCGCCGACTACGCCCAGGCCAAGGGCGTGACCTTCGTCAACCACTCCTTCCAGTCGCAGCTTGCGCTCAACGGCTCGATCCAGCCTTTCGCCGGCATCGAGAAGGACGAGATCTGCGAATATCCGATGGAAGCGCGCGACGTCGCCTACGCCATCACGGTCGAACGTCTGGACCGCGGCGCCGACGGCATGGTCCGTCTGCCCGAGAAGCCGGGCCTGGGCATGACCGTCGACACCAAGCGCTTCAAGCCGTACCTGCTCGATGTCGAGATCAAGGTCGGCGGCAAGGTCCTCTACCGCACGCCGGCGATTTGACGCCGCGGCATCGAATCACCGCAGGAGACGGAGCATGGGCAAGCAATTCGCGAACTTCATCGCCGGCGACTGGATCGAGAGCGCCGAAACATCGCGCAACGTCAATCCCTCGAACACCGGCGACGTGGTGGGTGAATACGCTCGCGCCAGCGCCGCCGACGTCGCCAACGCGATCGCCGCAGCCAAGGCGGCCAGCCATGGCTGGGCGCGCTCGACGCCGCAGGAGCGCCACGACGTCCTGCGCCGGGTCGCGGACGAGATCCTCGCGCGCAAGGACGAACTCGGAAAGCTGTTGTCGCGCGAAGAGGGCAAGACCCTGGCCGAAGGCATCGGCGAAACGATCCGCGCCAGCCAGATCTTCGCCTTCTTCGCGGGCGAGGCGCTGCGTCTCGCGGGCGAGAAGATCGCGTCCGTGCGCCCGGGCGTCGAGGTCGAGATGACCCGCGAACCGATGGGTGTCGTCGGCATCATCACGCCCTGGAACTTCCCGATCGCCATCCCCGCCTGGAAGATCGCGCCGGCGCTCTGCTACGGCAACGCCGTCGTCTTCAAGCCGGCCGATCTCGTGCCCGGCTGCGGCTGGGCGATCGCCGAGATCATCTCGCGCTCCGGCCTGCCCAAGGGCGTGTTCAACCTCGTCATGGGCCGCGGCTCGGTCGTCGGCGAGGCGATCCTCAAGAGCCGCGACGTGCATGCGGTCACCTTCACCGGCTCCGCCGCCACCGGGCGCCATGTCGCCGCCACCTGCGCGGGCCGGATGGCGAAGTTCCAGCTGGAGATGGGCGGCAAGAACCCGCTGGTCGTGCTCGACGATGCCGATCTCAAGACCGCCGTCGAATGCGCCCTCAACGGCGCGTTCTTCTCGACCGGCCAGCGCTGCACCGCCTCGTCGCGCCTGATCGTGACCGAGGGCATCCATGACCGCTTCGTCGCGGCGCTGAGCGAGCGGCTTTCCGGCGTGGTCGTCGACGACGCGCTCAAGGCCGGGACGCAGATCGGTCCGGTGGTCGACCAGAGCCAGCTCGACCAGGACCTCGACTACATCCGCATCGGCACACAGGAAGGCGCGAAGCTCGTCTCCGGCGGCCAACTCCTCAACCGCGCCACGCCGGGCTTCTATCTCGCGCCCGCGCTGTTCACCGAGGCGACCAACGCGATGCGCATCAGCCGCGAGGAGATCTTC
>JBIKXN010000486.1:0-3052 GCA_044355765.1 Alphaproteobacteria bacterium | reverse complement strand
CCGCGCATCATGGCGAGGTCGCGTGGTGGGAAAGCACGCGCGCGCTCGCGCCGCGCCTCGCCGTCGCGCCCGCGCGCGGCGACGTGGTTGCCGTGCCGCCCGTCCCGGCGGACCGTCTGGCCGCAGTGTGCGCGCAGGCCCGCGCGGCAGGCGCGCGCGTGGTCGCCGATACCAGCGCCGCCTTCGCGCGTGTCGATGGCGCCGCCCTGCTTGCCGCGCTTCCCGGCCTTGCGGCCTTCGCGCCGAGCCTCGAGGAGACCCGGATCCTCATGCCCGGCGGAGACGACGACGCGGCGCGCTTGCTCTCCGCGCTTGGCTGCCCGGTGCTGCAGAAGCGCGGCGCATCCGGTGCGGTGCTCGCGCCGGATGGCGTCGCGCCTCTGCTGCGCCTGCCCGCGCCGGCGGCAACGGTGATCGACACGACCGGTGCGGGCGACTGCGTGCTCGGCGCGCTCGCTGCCGCGCTCGCGGCCGGCGTTGGCCTTCCCGGCGCGGCGCAATCGGCACTGGCCTGGGGCGCGCGTTGCGTCGGCGGGCTTGGCCCGTCGGCGCTCGGACTGGCCCCCGAATTCGAGGAAACGACATGAGCCACATCAGACTCGAGTCGATCGTCAAGAGCTTCGGGCCGACGCGCGTGCTCGATGGCTGCAGCGTCGTGGTGGAGAAAGGAAGCGTGACCACTCTGCTCGGCCCCTCCGGTTGCGGCAAGACCACGCTGCTGCGCACCCTGGCGGGCTTCGTCGAGCCCGATGCGGGCCGCGTCCTGGTGGGTGGTCGCGATATCACCGACCTTCCGCCAAATCGCCGTCAGGTCGGTTATGTCTTCCAGTCCTACGCGCTCTTCCCGCATCTCGATGTCGCTGCCAACGTCGCCTACGGACTGCGGGTCCGGAGGGTCGGGCGGTCGGAGACCGAGACCCGCGTGAAGCGGGCGCTCGATCTGGTTTCGCTCAGCGGATTGGCCGATCGCTATCCGGCGCGGCTGTCCGGTGGCCAGCAGCAGCGTGTCGCCATCGCGCGGGCCATGGTTCTTGAACCCGAAGTGCTGCTGCTCGACGAGCCCTTCAACGCGCTCGACGCGAAGCTGCGCCTGTCGATGCAGGTCGAATTGCGCAAGCTGATCGAGCGGCTGCAGATCACGTCGATCTTCGTGACCCACGACCAGCAGGAGGCGATGACGCTTTCCGATCGTGTCGCCGTCATGCGTGGTGGCCGCATCGAGCAATCGGGCACTCCGCTGGACATCTACGACCGGCCGCGGACCGAATTCGTCGCCAGCTTCATCGGCCGCGCCAACGTGCTGGCGGTGGAGATCCGGGGCGGACGCGTCGCCCGGGATCCGGCGATCGGCTGCGCCCGGCCGGATGGCGCGGCCAAGCTGGTCGTGCGGCCCGAGAACCTCGTCGTCGAGACCGGGGCGGGCCCCGGCTGGGAGGGACAGGTCGCCTTCGCGACCGCGCAGGGCGCGACGATCGAATACGAAATCGCGATCGGCGCGGCCGAGCCGTTGCGGGTCGTCGCTCAGCGCCGCGTCGGCGAACCGCCGTTGGCGATCGGGGCGACGGTGCGGGCGCGGGCGGCGGATCCCGCGGCCTGCGTGGTGCTCGATGGGGATGGCGATGGCGGCTGATACCGTGGTCGCGCGCCGCCGCGTGCCGGTGCTGCGCCGGATCCTGCACGGGCGCGGGATCTGGCCCGCTATGCCGGCGCTCGTCTATCTGCTGGTCTTCCTCGTGCTGCCGATGGCGACGCTGCTTGCCTTCGGCTTCGTGCGCATCGAGCGCGGACGCATCGTCGGCGACAGCTTCACCCTGGCCTATCTCTGGGCGGCGCTGCAGGACGATCTCGTCTGGCGCCTGATGTGGCGCAGCTTCCGGATCGCGGCGATCTCGTCGCTGGCGACGCTGATCCTCGCCTATCCGGTCGCCTATCTCTTCGCCGAGGCCCGCGGCATCTGGCGCACGATGATCCTGGTGGCCGTGATCTCGCCGCTGCTGACCAGCGCGCTGGTGCGCGCCTATGCCTGGCTGGTGATACTGGGGGGGCGGCGCGGCATCGTGAACCAGACGTTGCTTTCGCTCGGCGTGATCGACCAACCGCTGCGGATACTCAATACCGATTGGGCGGTGCTGATCGGCATGACGCAGATCCATCTGCCGTTCATGATCCTGCCGCTGCTGGCGGTGCTGGCCGAGCGCGATCGGCGGCTTGAGGAGGCGTCGCTCAATCTCGGCGCCAGCCAGACCGTCACCTTTCTGCGCGTCGTCGTCCCGATGTCCGTGCCGGCGATCTTCGCCGGCCTGGCGTTGGTGTTCGCGATCTCCTACACGAATTTCATCGTGCCGCAGCTGCTCGGCGGCGGCAGCTACGCGACGCTTGCGGTGCAGGTCTACGAACAGACGATCGTGGTGCTCGACTGGACGCGCGGCGCGGTGCTGGCGACGATATTGCTGTCGACCTGCTTCGCCTTCGTGCTCGCGATCGTTGCCTGCGGCAACCGGCTGGCGCGCTGGGCGGAGGCGCAGCCATGAGGATTCGCATCGCTCCTATCGACATCCTGGGCCGCGCGATCCTGGGCCTGCTGGCCGGCATCTCCCTGCTGCTGCTGGTCGCGCCGAGCCTGATCGTGATCGCGATCTCGTTCGAGCCGCGCGGCTATATCGCCTTCCCTCCCTCCGGTTTCTCGCTGCGCTGGTACCAGTCGCTGCTCGCCAACCGGCAGCTGACCGACTCGATCGTGGTGAGCCTCTATGTTTCGCTGGCCGTCGCCGGCATCGCGCTGGTGCTGGGCGTGCCGGCAGCCTTCGCGTCTGTGCGCGGGACCTTCGCGGGTCGGGCGGCCGCCAATGCCTTCCTGCTCTCGCCGCAGATGATGCCGGGCATGGTGATCGGTATCGCCAGCCTTTTCTTCGGGGCGTATTTCGCCTTCCGTGCCTCGGACGCGATGCTGATCCTCGCTCTGTCCGTCTTCTGCCTGCCCTTCGTGATCCGGATCGCGATGGCGCGTCTGGCCGGGCTTGATCCGCGATTGGACGAGGCCAGCGCCAATCTC
>JBIKXN010000485.1:0-3059 GCA_044355765.1 Alphaproteobacteria bacterium | reverse complement strand
GGCGGCGAGGCTCTCCACCGCCGCCGCGGTCCGGGCTTCGATCTCGGCGAGCGCCTTCGCGCGTCCGGCCGCCTGGCCGTCGCGCAGACCTGCCGCGCGCGCGGCTTCGACCTCGGCCGCCGTGAAATGCTTGCGTGGCGGCGGCGGGGCCGGCGCGCCGGCCTCGAAGCGTGTCTCGAAGAGGAACTTGGTGATTTCGGGCATGGTTGGCTCAGTAGATCAGCTCGTCCTCGCCGCCCTTCTTGTCGGCGAGCAGGATCTCGCCCTTGTTGGCGAGCTCCTTGGCGATGTTGACCATGTAGACCTGGGCTTCGTCGACGTCCTTCAGGCGGACCGGGCCCATCGACGACATGTCCTCCTTGAGCAGCTTCGCCGCGCGTTCGGACATGTTCGAGAAGAAGAGCTCGCGCATCGGCTCGGTCGAGCCCTTGAGCGCGACCCCCATCTTGGTCTTGTCGACGTTGCGCAGCAGAGTCTGGACGCCGCCCGGGTCGAGACGGCTGAGGTCGTCGAAGGTGAACATCAGCGCGCGGATCTTCTCGGCCGAATCCTTGTTGCGTTCCTCGAGCGAGGACATGAACCGGGCCTCGGTGGCACGATCGAAGTTGTTGAAGATCTCCGACATGTTGTCGTGCGGATCGACACGGCTCGTGCGGGCGAGGTTGGTCATGAATTCGGTGCGCAGCGTCTTCTCGACGTCCTCGAGAATCTCCTTCTGCACCGTCTCCATGCGCAGCATGCGCATCACGACTTCCATGGCGAAGGCCTCGGGCAGCTGGCCGAGGACGCGCGCGGCATGGTCGGGCTTGACCTTGGTCAGGACGACGGCGACCGTCTGGGGGTATTCGTTCTTCAGGTAGTTGGCGAGCACGCCCTCGTTCACGTTGCCGAGCTTGTCCCACATCGTTCGGCCGGCGGGGCCGCGGATCTCGTCCATGATCTGGGCGACGCGGTCGGCCGGCATCGCCTTGCTGAGCAGCCGTTCGGTCGTATCGAACGAGCCGATCAGCGCGCCGGTCGACGAGATCTGCTCCGCGAACTCGATGCAGATCTTGTCGAGCACTTCGGGGCTGACCGCGCCGAGGCTCGCCATCGACGAGGACAGCTCCTTGATCTCGTCGTCCGCCATCAGCGCGAAGACCTTGGCGGTGTGTTCTTCTCCCAGGGCGAGGAGCAGCGCCGCGGCGCGCTCCAGGCCGGACATCGAGCGGATGTCGTCGCGGACTTTGCCAGGCATGATCAACCCGCCTCTTGGTAGATCCAGTTACGCAGGATGGCGACCGTCTCGTGGGGATGCTTGTCCACGATCTCGCCTATCTTCTTGAACGAGGAGTTCCCCATGCGCCCGTCGATGCTGTCGACGTCGATCGAGATGCCGGGCGGCAGGTTGGGGCTGACGGTGAGCGCCGTGCCGGTGCCCGGGGGCGCCAGCGCGGCGGGGATCGGGGCTCCGTCGGGGCCGACGGCCTGCGCCGGGCGGGCCGTCGCGGCGCGGCCGATCGCGCCGATCAGCGGGCGAGCGACGAGCAGGATGACCAGCACGGCGACGAGGAACAGGATCGCCAGCTCGGTGATCCGGATGATCTCGCCGCGGGTGAGGTCGAACATGCCGCTTTCGCCCATGCGCTGGTCGAAGGATTCGGGGCCGGCGAAGGGCAGGTTGACGAGTTCCAGCGTGTCGCCGCGGCGTTCGTTGAACCCGACCGCGGATCGCGCCGCGACCCGCAGCTGGTCGAGCTGTTCGGGGTTGCGCGCCTGATAGCTGGGCTTGCCGTCGGCGCCGATCGTGGTCACGCCGTCTACCATGATCGAGGCGGACAGCCGCTTGACCGAGCCGACCTCGCGTACGTGGTTGGTGATGCGCTTGGTGACCTCGTAGTTGATCGTCTCTTCCTGGCGCGTCGTCCGGCTACGGTTCTGGTTGCCGCCGCCCGCGGGGTCGGTGTCGGGAATGTTGTTGGCGACGGTCACGCCCTGGTTCCCGCTGCTCTCGGTCGAGTCCGAATTCTCGGACACGGTCTGCTGGGACCGGATCACCTGGCCGTCGGGATCGAAGGTCTCGGAATTGGTGACGATCCGGTCGAAATCCATCTCCAGCGACACCTCGGCGCGCACCCGGCCGGGACCGACGACGCGCTCGAGCTGCTCTTCGATCTTGCGGGCGAGGCGCTGCTCGGCCTCGATCCGGCGTTCGTCGACGCTGGCGGCGGCGCTCACGCCCGTCCCGTCCTCGGCGTCGGCGTTGCCGCGGGCGAGCAGGTTGCCGCGATCGTCCACGACCGAGACGCGGTTGGACCGCATGCCCGGGATCGCGGCGGCGACCAGCGACTGGATGGCGCTGACCTGGGTGCGCGGCAGACGACCGGCCTCCCGCATCTTCAGGACGACGGAGGCGGTCGGCTCGATCCGCTCGCGGGTGAAGACGTCGCGCCGCGGGATGGACAGATGGACACGGGCCGCGGCGACCGGACCGAGCGAGCTGATGGTACGCGCCAGTTCGCCTTCGAGGGCGCGCACGAGGTTCAGGTTCTGCACGAAGCTGGTCGCGCCCAGCGCGCTCGACTGGTCGAACACTTCGTAGCCGATCGACCCGCCGCGTGGCAGCCCCTGTTCGGCCATGCTCATGCGCATGCGCAGGGCGCGATCCTGGGGCACCCAGATCTGGGTGCCGCCCGCGCGCAACTCGTAGGGGACGTTCTGGGCCTCCAGCTTGGCCACGATCTGTCCGGCGTCGGCCTGCGCCAGATCGCCGTAGAGCAGCCCCATCGGGGTCTGGGTCAGCTTGTTGGCGAAAAACCCGAAGAAGCCCAGCAATCCCAGGGCGACGGCCGCCATCAAGACGACCTTGACCAACCCGATGCGCTGGAAAAACGAGATCAAGTTCTCCACGGCCGGACCTGCCCGTTCGCTGCTTGCGGGTCGCCGGTGTGGCGCCCGATCTCGCGAACAAGGTTAAGGCGGCTGTGTGAACGGGGGGTTAATGCCAGGAAAAATTTGCCGGGTCGCCGGTCGGTCGCTCGGTCGCGAGACCGCCCTGGCCCGGATCTTCTGGCCTAAGC
>JBIKXN010000484.1:0-3064 GCA_044355765.1 Alphaproteobacteria bacterium | reverse complement strand
CGAGGAGGCGCGATGCCACGCCTGAGCGCCGCCATCCGCGCGCCGCGCAGGCGGCCCCTGCGCCTCGCCTGGCTTGCCCGCCGCCATGTCGCGATCGCCGCCGGCGCCGCGATGGCCGTGACGCTGGCGGGCGGCGCGCTATGGGTCGGCGCGGACGCCGCCGCCGGAGCGAAGACCTGGCTGCGCGAGCGCGCCGAGGACGGGCGGCGGGCGACCGCGCAAGCCGGGCTGGCCGTGCGCGAGATCGTCGTCACCGGCCGCCGGCACACGACGCCGGCGGAACTCGTCGCGGCGCTCGACCTGCGGTCCGGCGAACCGATGCTCGGCTTCGACGGCGCCGCCGCGCGCGCCGAACTCGAGCGTCTTCCCTGGATCAAGGAGGCGCGCGTCGAACGCCAGTTCCCCGGCACGGTGCGCGTGCATCTGGTCGAGCGCACGCCGCTCGTGCTCTGGCAGACGCGCGCGCGCCATGCGGTGCTCGACGCCGATGGTCAGGAGATCCGCGGCACCGATCCGGGCGCGTTCGCGCATCTGCTCGTCGTCGTCGGTTCGGACGCGCCGGAGCATGCGCGCGACCTCCTCGCGCTGCTGGCGACGGAGCCCGATCTCAAGGCGCGCGCCACCGCGGCAGTGCGCGTCGCCGCACGCCGCTGGGACGTCATCCTCGACGGCGAGACCAGAATCCTGCTTCCCGAGCAGCAGGCGGCGGCCGCCTGGGCACGGCTGGCCGAAGCCCAGCGCCGCGACGCGCTGCTGGAACGCGCCGTGTCCCAGATCGACCTGCGTGTTCAGGACCGCATCACCGTCCGGCCGGTCGTGGCCGCGATCGACGCGCCCGCCGCGGCCGCCAGCCGCGACGCCACCCGTCCGCGGCCCGCGATCCGCGCCAACTGACCCAGGGAGCACGGACCATGAGCCTCCGCAAACCGCGCCCCCGCACCGGCCCGATCGCCGCGCTCGACATCGGGTCGACCAAGATCGCGTGCTTCGTGGCGCGCAACGACGGCCCGGCGACCCGCGTCGTGGGCGTCGGCCACCAGATCTCGCACGGCGTGCGGGCCGGCGCGATCGTCGACATGGACGACGCCGCGGCGGCGATCACGAACGCCGTCTTCGCCGCCGAGCAGATCGCGGGCGAGACGCTCAAGGTCGTCGTCGTCGGCACCAGTTGCGGCCAGCCGACCTCGCAGGACGTCGCCGTCGACGTCGCGATCTCCGGGCACGAGGTCGCCGACGCCGACCTGCGCCGCGTCACGACGCTGGGCCGCAACCAGACCTCGGCGCCCGGCCGCAGGCTGCTGCACGCCATCCCGGTCAGCTACTCGATCGACGGCAGCCGCGGGATCCGCGACCCGCGCGGCATGTGCGGCGAAAGGCTGGGCGTGCGCATGCATCTGGTCGGCGCCGAGACCAGCGCGCTGCGCAACCTCGAGGCGGTGATCGGCCGCTGCCATCTCGACGTCGAGACCTTCGTCGTGGCGCCGTATGCCGCGGGACTGGCCGCGCTCGTCGAGGACGAGATGGACCTGGGTGCGACCGTGATCGACATGGGCGGCGGGGTGACCTCGATCGCCGTGTTCTTCGACGGCAAGCTGGTATGGACGGACGCGATCCCGATCGGCGGCGGTCACGTCACCAGCGACATCGCGCGCGGGCTCTCGACGCCCGTCGCCCATGCCGAACGGATGAAGACCCTCTACGGCAGTTGCATCACCTCGGGCTCGGACGAGCGCGAGGTGATCGACGTGCCGCTGGTCGGCGAGGAAGACCAGGACCATGCCAACCACGTGCCGAAATCGATCCTGACGGGGATCATCCGTCCGCGCATCGAGGAGACGTTCGAGCATGTGCGTGCGCGGCTGGAGGCCAGCGGCTTCCACAAGTCGGCCGGCCGGCGCGTCGTCCTGACCGGCGGCGCCTCGCAGCTCAACGGCGCGCGCGAGCTCGCCGGCACCATCCTCGACAAGCAGGTGCGCGCTGGCCGCCCGATCCGCATCCAGGGACTGTCCGACCAGACCGGCGGCCCCGCCTTCGCGGTCTGCGCCGGCCTCGTCGCCCATGCGCTCGCGCCGCAGGAGGCGCCGCGGCTGGCCGCATCCTCCGCTTCCGCAGGAAACGGATGGATGGGGCGGCTCGGCCTCTGGCTGCGCGAAAACCTCTGATCCCGGAACTCTGCCCCCCCTTGACCCGCAACCCGCCGTCGACGCCCGACGCCGCCCCCGACCCGAAGAGTGAGGAGACGACCATGGCCCTGAACCTCTCGATGCCTGCCGCGCATTTCGAACTGAAGCCCCGGATCACCGTCATCGGTGTCGGAGGCGCCGGCGGCAACGCGGTCAACAACATGATCCGCTCCAAGCTGGAGGGCGTCGATTTCGTCGTCGCCAACACCGACGCGCAGGCGCTGTCGCAGAACCTCGCCGAGACCCGGATCCAGCTGGGGATCGGGACGACCCAGGGCCTCGGCGCGGGCTCGCGGCCCGACATCGGCCGCGCCGCCGCCGAAGAGGCGATCGAGGACATGGCGCGCGCGGTCGAGGGCTCTCACATGGTCTTCATCGCGGCCGGCATGGGCGGCGGCACCGGGACCGGGGCGGCGCCGGTGATCGCCCGCGCGGCGCGCGAGCACGGGATGCTCACGGTCGGCGTGGTGACCAAGCCGTTCAACTTCGAGGGCCAGCACCGCATGCGGCTCGCCGAGGCCGGGATCGCCGAACTGCAGCAGCATGTCGACACTCTGATCATCATCCCGAACCAGAACCTGTTCCGGATCGCGAACGAGCGCACGACCTTCGCCGACGCTTTCAAGATGGCCGACGACGTCCTCTATTCGGGCGTGCGCGGCGTCACCGACCTGATGCTCATGCCGGGCCTCATCAACCTCGACTTCGCCGACATCCGGACGGTGATGGGCGAGATGGGCAAGGCGATGATGGGTACCGGCGAGGCGGAGGGCGACAACCGCGCCGTCGACGCGGCGCAGAAGGCGATCTCCAACCCGCTGCTCGACGACGTGTCGATGAAGGGCGCGCGCGGCGTGCTGATCAACATCACCGGCGGCGCC
>JBIKXN010000483.1:0-3070 GCA_044355765.1 Alphaproteobacteria bacterium | reverse complement strand
ACGACGATCGCCGGCCGGCCCGAGGCATCGATCTCCTGTCGCGCGCCGGACGAGACGCCGCCATCGGCGGGCGCGCGTCTTATCGTGGTGTCGGCAGTGTTCATGACCGGATCGTTGCCCTGGGACTCTTTGACCGAAAGGAAAGCGAGGAACGGCGCAGCGGCACAAACCTGCCGCGCCCTCCCTCGCTTTGCGCGATGATACCCGATGCGCTCCCCTCCCCGGCACAGATAACCGCCGGTCCCGATCAGCGATCCCGCTCCAGGACACCCAGCGCTGCGCGCGTAGGGGAGGAAGCGCCAGGAGGAGCGGCGCGGCGTGCGACGCCGGCCAGCAAGCGAAACCCGCCCCTCCCCTGCGCGCGCGGCGCGTGCGGGAGGTTGGAAGGGGGCGGCTCAGCGTTCGCGGAATGCTTCGTGGCGGAGTTTCAGGACCGGGCGAACCAGATAGTCGATGACGCTGCGCGCGCCGGTGTGGATGTCCACGGTTGCCTGCATACCGGCGACCACAGGGTAGTCGCCGGGCTGGTCGCCCAGATGGCTGCGGTCGGTTTCGACCACGACGCGGAAATAGACCGTGCCGTTGCTCTCGGTCGTCGAGTCCGCCGCGATCAGCGCCACCTTCCCCTCGAGGCCGCCATAGCGGACGAATTCATACGCGGTCACCTTGACGACGGCGCGCTGCCCCTCGCGGACATAGCCGCGATCGACCGGGCTCAGCTTGGCCTCGACCACCAGCCGGTCGTCGGCGGGCACGACCTCCATGATCGGATCGCCCGACCGCACCACGCCGCCGACCGTGGTGTAGCGGATGTTCTTCACCACGCCGTCGGAGGGGCTGCGGATCTCGGTGCGCACGCGCTGCCCGACCGCGTCGGACAGCAATTCGCGCGTGCGCTGCAGCTGCGCTTCGACGCGGCCCAGCTCCTCGAAGGCCTGGCGCTGGAACTTGAGCTGTTCCTCGCGGATCCGCTCGCGCGTCTCGGCGATCGCCGCTTCGGCGCGCGGGATCTGCTGCAGCAGCACCGCGTGCTCGCCGTCGAGCTTCTCGACGTCGCGCTGCATCTGGATGTACTCGATCCGCGGAATGAGATTGCCGCTCAGCAGCGACGCGCCCAGCCGCAGCCTTTCGCGCGCCAGGCGCAGGTCGTTGATCTTGGACGCCTTGGTGGCCTCCAGTTCGCTGTGCAGCAGTTCGCGCTGGCGCACCTGCTCCTGGATGCCGGCGATCGCGGCCTGGAATTCGCGCCGCCGCGCGTCGTAGCTCTCGCGCTCTGCGCGCACCAGTTCGGGTCGCCGCGCCGCCTCGGCGGCCGGGAATTGCGGCGCGCCGCCATTCGCCTCCGCCTCCAGCCGCGCGCGGTTGAGCACGAAGGCGTCGAGCCTGATCTGCAGTTCCTCGCGGTTGATCGCGGTCGGCGACAGCTCAAGCGTCAGCAGCAGGTCGCCCGCGACGACCTTGCTGCCCTCCTGCACCGCGATCGACTGCACGATGCCGCCTTCGAGATGCTGCACCACCTTGACCCGCCCCTGCGGGATCACCTCGCCGCGCGCGATCGCCACCTCGTCGAGCTGCGCCTGCCACGCCCAGATCAGTCCGGCGGCGAGGAAGAAGCAGCAGATCCACGCCGGCACGCGCAGCGACGGCACGGGATGCTCGGCCAGGATCCGGTCGAGCGGCGACAGCGCCGGGGGCGCCGCGCTCACGACGCCCCGCCCGCCGCGGCCACGGTCAGCGGCGCCACCGCCGGCCGCGGCGCGCGCATCCGCGCCAGCATCTCGGCCGCCGGGCCATGGCCGACGATCTTGCCCTGGTCGACGATGGTGATCGTCGCCGCCGCCGAAAGCAGCGCCGTCGAATGCGTCACCGTCACGATGCAGCGCTCGCGCGCCAGCTCGGCCAGGGTCTGGATCAGGTCCTGCTCGACCTGCCGGTCGAGGAAGCTGGTCGGCTCGTCGAGCAGCAGCACCGGCGGATCGGGGACCAGCGCGCGGGCCAGCGCCAGCCGCTGCCGCTGGCCGCTCGACAGGCGCTGCCCCGCCTCGCCGATATCGGTGCCATAGCCATCGGGCAGGTCGACGATGAAGCCATGCGCGCGCGCCGCCTCGGCCGCCCGCGTCACCTCTTCGTCGGAGACCTCGGGCATCGCGCGCGCCAGGTTGTCGCGGATGCTGCCGGCGAACAGGACGATCTCCTGCGGCACATAGCCGACCCAGCGCAGCAGGTCGCGCCGCGCATATTGGCGGATATCGGCGCCGTCCAGCACGACGCGGCCGCTCGACGGCGTATGCAGCCCCATCAGCACGCGCAGCAGCGTCGTCTTGCCGCCGCCATTGCGCCCGACCACCGCGTGCAGCCCGGGGCTGGCGAAGGCGACGCTGACCGCGTCGAGCGCGGGCCGCTTGCCGCCGGGATAGGTGAAGCTCGCCGCCTCGACGCGCAGATTTCCGACCGGCCGCTTGAGCTCGACCGGCGTGTCCTGCCGCTCGACATCGAGCGCAAGAACCCCGGCGATGCGGTCGATCGACTGCCGGCACAGGACATAGCTGCGCCAGCCCATGAAGAGCTGGTTGAAGGCGGCGACCACCCGCCCCGACAGCATGTTGACCGCGATCAGCCCGCCGACGGTCATCAGCTGGTCCATGATCGCCAGCGCGCCGACCGTGGTCACGATCACCGTCGTCGCCACCGACAGCACGGCGCCCAGATTGACATAGCTGTCGGTATGCACGCCGCGCTTGAGCGATTCCCGGATCGCGATCGCGTGCCGGTCCTCCCACAGCGCGCGCATCGTGGCGTCCAGATTCAGCGCCTTGACCATCGTGCGGTTCTGGATCATCTCGCCGACGATGCGGTCGCGCTCCATCGTCGCCACGGTCTCGGACCGCGCGCGGCGCGTCAGCGCGTAGCCCGATCCCCAGGACAGCGCCAGGAACAGGACCAGCAGCAGCGGGAACACCCAGGCGATCGCCGGCGCCAGCACCCAGATCACGCCCAGGAACGCGACCGCGAAGGGCAGGTCGACGACCAGCAGCGCCGTGGCGCCGGCGAAGGTGTTGCGCACCACATC
>JBIKXN010000091.1:0-10312 GCA_044355765.1 Alphaproteobacteria bacterium | reverse complement strand
ACCGCGACCGCGACCGAAGTCGACAGTTGGGCCCAGCGGTCGACGCCGTGTCCCGACTTGCCGGCGACCACCGGAATTCCGGCCGCCGCGAAGCCGAGCAGCGGCAGGAAGACCGCGAGCAGTGCCAATGTCTTCATCGCCCTGCCCCGTCAGCCCTTCATGAGATTGATGTCTTCCACCGCGATCGAGCCGCGGTTGCGGAAGTAGACCACCAGGATCGCCAGACCGATCGCAGCCTCGGCGGCCGCCACGGTCAGAACCATGAGCGCGAAGACCTGCCCCCCGAGGTCGCCCGAATACGCCGAGAAGGCGACCAGGTTGATGTTGACCGCCAGAAGGATCAGTTCGACCGACATCAGGATCACGATGACGTTCTTGCGGTTCAGGAAGATGCCGAAGATGCCGAGCGTGAAAAGTATCGCCGCGACGGTGAGGTAGTGTCCGAGGCCGATCGCCATGGGGGTTACACTCCGCTCCGCGGCTTGACCTTGACCACCTCGACGCCCGACGCCTTGCTGCGTGCGAGCTGCCGCGGCACGTCCTGGCGCCTGACCCCGGGCCGCTCGCGCAGGGTGAGAACGATGGCGCCGATCATCGCGACCAGCAGCACCAGGCCCGCCGCCTGGAAGACCAGGACGTAGTCGGTGTAGATCACGCGGCCCAGCGCGCGCGTGTTGTGCACCTCGCCCGGCACGGGCATCGCGCGCATCTGCGCGCCGCCGCCGGAATCGACCCAGGCGGTGACCACGAAGACCAGCTCGGCGAGCAGCACCAGGCCGATCGCCCCGCCCACGGGCAGATAGCGAAGGAATCCCTCGCGCAGCTGCGCGAAATTGATGTCCAGCATCATGACCACGAACAGGAACAGCACCGCGACCGCGCCGACATAGACGACGACGAGGATCATCGCGAGGAACTCGGCCCCGAGCAGGACGAAAAGCGCCGCGGCGTTGAAGAACGCCAGGATCAGGAACAGCACCGAGTGCACGGGGTTGCGCGCCGACACGACCATGGCAGCGGCGGCGATCATCACGATCGCGAACAGGTAGAAGGCAATCGCCTGGATCATCGGTGACCTCGCTTCCCCCCGGCCACCGTCAGCGATAGGGCGCTTCGGCAGCGATGTTCTGCTGCAGCGCGCTTTCCCACCGGTCGCCGTTCGCCAGCAGCCGCTCCTTGTCGTACATCAGCTCCTCGCGCGTCTCGGTGGCGAACTCGAAATTCGGGCCTTCGACGATCGCATCGACCGGGCAGGCCTCCTGGCAGAGCCCGCAATAGATGCACTTCGTCATGTCGATGTCGTAGCGCGTCGTGCGTCGGCTGCCATCCGCGCGCGGCTCGGCCTCGATCGTGATCGCCAGCGCCGGACAGACGGCCTCGCACAGCTTGCACGCGATGCAACGTTCCTCGCCGTTGGGATAGCGGCGCAGCGCGTGTTCGCCGCGGAAGCGCGCGCTGACCGGCCCCTTCTCGAACGGATAGTTCACCGTCACCTTCGGCTTGAAGAAGTACTTGAGGGTCAGCGCCATGCCCGAGACGATCTCGGACAGGAGCCAGCTGCGGGCGGAGCGGTTGTCGAGCATGGCGGTTCCGTCGGACCTCAGAGCTTGGGCAGCTTGTCGAAGGCGACAAGCACGCCGGCGGTCAGGACGACCCAGCCGAGCGAGAGCGGAAGGAACACCTTCCAGCCCAGCCGCATCAGCTGGTCGTAGCGGTAGCGCGGCAGGGTCGCGCGCACCCAGAGGAACACGAACAAGCAGAAGCTGATCTTGAGCGCGAACCAGACCGGCCCTGGGATCCAGGTGAACGGCGCGAAGGGCAGCGGCGAATCCCAGCCGCCCAGGAAAAGCACGCTTGTCATCCCGCTCATCAGGATCATCGCCGCGTACTCGCCGAGGAAGAACAGGGCGAAGGACATCGAGGAATACTCGACGAAATAGCCCGCGACGAGTTCGGACTCGCCCTCGGGCAGGTCGAACGGCGAACGGTTCGTTTCCGCCAGGGCCGAGACGAAGAAGATGACGGCCATCGGCAGCAGCGGCGGGAACAGCTGGAACGCGTGCCAGTTCCAGATTCCGCCGGTCTGCGCGGCGACGATGTGCTGGAGATTGAGCGAGCCGACGCACAGAAGCACGGTGATGATCACGAAGCCGATCGACACTTCGTAGCTGACCATCTGCGCTGCGGAACGCAGCGCGCCGAGGAAGGCGTATTTCGAGTTGGACGCCCAGCCGGCCATGATGATGCCGTAGACGCCGAGCGACGAGATCGCGAAGAGATAGAGGATGCCGACATTGATGTCGGAGATCACCCAGCCCGGGGCGAAGGGGATCACCGCCCAGGCGATCAGGCTGAGCAGAAAGGTCACCATCGGGGCGAGGATGAACACGACCCGGTTCGCGCCCGACGGAATGATCGTTTCCTTGGTGATCAGCTTGAGCGCGTCGGCGAAGGGTTGCAGCAGGCCGAAGGGACCGACGACGTTCGGTCCCTTGCGCAGTTGCATCGCCGCGATGACCTTGCGCTCGGCGTAGGTCAGCATCGCCACCGTCACCAGCAGCGGCACGACCAGGACGAGGATCTGGGCGACGATGATCCCGCCGGGGATCGCATAGTTGGACAGGAAATCAGCCATCGGTGCCGGTCCTCGACTGCAGCGCGCCCGCGCGCGCCGCGGTGCATGCGGCCATCGTCTGGGAGGCGCGGCTGATCGCGCAGGTCATGTGGAAATTGCCGATCGGAGAGCGGAAGGGCGCGGTATCGACCGCGCCTTGGCTCCCGAACGCGCTCCACGGCGCCGGAACCACCTCGTCGATCCGCGCGAACACCGGCGAGATCGCGGCCATCCGCGCGCGCAGTTGCGCGATGCCGTCATAGGGCAGCCGCCGCCCGACGCGCTCGGACAGCGCACGCAGGATCTTCCAGTCCTCCTTCGCCTCGCCCGGCGGGAAGATCGCGATGCGCGCGCGCTGCGCCCGCCCCTCGGTGTTGACGTAGGTGGCGTTCTTTTCCGTATAGGCGGCGCCCGGCAGGATCGCGTCGGCGCGATGGGCGCCGCGATCGCCGTGATGCCCCTGATACACGACGAAGGCCTTGCCCAGCCGCGCCGCGTCGATCTCGTCCGCGCCCTGCAGCCAGACGACATCGATCTCGCCCTTGGCGGCCCCGTCCAGGATCCCCGCCACGTCGCGCCCGCCGGGCCCCGGCACGAAGCCGAGTTCGAGGCCGCCGACCCGACCCGCCGCCGTATGCAGCACGTTGAACCCGTTCCAGCCCTCGCGGACCATGCCGAAGGCCTCGGCCGCTCGGCGCGCCAGCGCCAGGATCTGGCCGCCGTCGGCCCGCGCCAACGCGCCCTGACCGACCACGATCATCGGCGCCTTGGCGTCGCGCAGCGTCTGAGCGAAGCCGACCTTGCCGTCGATCAGGTCGGCGAGCGTCTGCGGACCGGCGCCGAGATACTCCGCCTTGTAGGTCAGATCGTGCTGCGGCCCGATCACGCCTACGGGCAGACGGTTCGCCAGCCAGCGCTTGCGGATCCGCGCGTTGACGATCGGGGCCTCCCAGCGCGGATTCGTGCCCACCAGCAGCACCGCGTCGCAGGAATCGATCCCCGCGATCGTGGTGTTGAAGCGCCAGCCGACCGCCGCCGCCGGGTCGAGCCTCGCGCCGTCCTGGCGGCAGTCGACATGCGGGCTGCCGAGCGCGGTCAGCAGGTCCTTGAGCGCCGTCAGGGCCTCGCAATCGGCCTGGTCGCCCGCGATCGCGGCGATGCGGTCGCCGGACGTCGCCGAAAGCCGGGCCGCCACCGCCGTCAGCGCCTCGTCCCAGGTCGCCGGCGCCAGCCTGCCGTCGGCGCCCCGCAGATAGGGGCGATCGAGGCGCTGCCGCTTGAGCCCGTCGATCGCGAAGCGGGTCTTGTCGGAGATCCACTCCTCGTTCACGGCCTCGTTGACGCGCGGCAGAACGCGGAGCACCTCGCCGGCCCGGCTGTCGACGCGGATGCTCGAACCGACCGCATCGAGCACGTCGACCGACTCGGTCTTGCGCAGTTCCCAGGGTCGCGCGACGAAGGCATAGGGCTTCGCGGTCAGCGCGCCTACCGGACAGAGATCGACGATGTTCGCCGACAGCTCCGAAGACAACGTCTTCTCGACATAGGTCGAGATCTCCATGTGCTCGCCGCGGAACACCGCCCCCAGTTCCTCGACGCCGGCGACCTCGCTGGCGAACCGCACGCAGCGCGTGCAGTGGATGCAGCGGTTCATCGACGTCTTGACCAGCGGGCCCAGTTCCTTGTCCGGTACCGCGCGCTTGTTCTCCTGATAGCGCGAGCGATCGAACCCGTAGGCCATCGCCTGGTCCTGGAGGTCGCATTCGCCGCCCTGGTCGCAGATCGGGCAGTCGAGCGGGTGGTTGATCAGCAGGAACTCCATGACGCCCTTGCGCGCCTTGCGCACGAGCGGCGTGTCGGTCTTGATGACCATGTTGTCGGCCGCCGGCATCGCGCAGGACGCGATCGGCTTCGGCGCCTTTTCCTGTTCGACCAGGCACATCCGGCAGTTGCCGGCGATCGACAGGCGTTCATGGTAGCAGAAGCGCGGGATCTCGAACCCCGCCGCCTCGCAGGCCTGCAGCACCGTCGCGCCCGCCGGGACCTCGACCTCGACGCCGTTGACCGTCAGCTTAGCCATGGTCCGCCCCGCCTCACTCGGCAGCCAGGGCCGGTCGGCCCGCGCGCTGCTTGTATGCCGCGATCCGCCGCTCGAGCTCCGGACGGAAATGCCGGATCAGCCCCTGGATCGGCCAGGCGGCCGCGTCGCCGAGTGCGCAGATCGTATGTCCCTCGACCTGGCGCGTGACGTCCTCGAGCGTGTCGATCTCGTCCAGCTCCGCCCGTCCCTCGACCATGCGGGTCATCACGCGCCACATCCAGCCTGTGCCCTCGCGGCATGGCGTGCACTGGCCGCAGCTTTCGTGCATGTAGAACTTCGACAGCCGCGCGATTGCCTTCACGATATCCGTGGACTTGTCCATCACGATCACGGCCGCGGTGCCGAGACCCGAGCGGACCTCGCGCAGCGCATCGAAGTCCATCAGCACCGTGTCGCAGATCGACCGTGGCAGCACCGGCACCGACGAGCCGCCCGGAATGATCCCGAGCAGGTTGTCCCAGCCGCCGCGCACGCCGCCGGCATGTTTCTCGATCAATTCCTTCAGCGGGATCGACATCGCCTCTTCGACATTGCAGGGGCGATTGACGTGACCGGAGATGCAGAACAGCTTGGTGCCGGCGTTCTTCGGGCGCCCGAAGCCCGCGAACCAGGGCGCGCCGCGCCGCAGGATCGTCGGCACGACCGCGATGGTCTCGACGTTGTTGATCGTCGTCGGGCATCCATAGAGACCGCAGGCCGCGGGGAAGGGCGGCTTGAGGCGCGGCTGGCCCTTGCGGCCTTCCAGGCTCTCGAGCAGCGCCGTCTCCTCGCCGCAGATATACGCCCCTGCCCCGCGATGCAGGTAGAGGTCGAAGTCGTAACCCGAGCCGCAGGCGTCGTTGCCGACCAGCCCGGCCTCGTAGGCCTCGTCGATGGCACGCTGGATCGCCGACGCCTCGTTGTAGAACTCGCCGCGGATGTAGATGTAGCCGGCGCGCGCGCCCATGCCGACGCCGGCGAGCAGACAGCCCTCGACCAGCTTGTGCGGGTCGTGGCGCAGGATCTCGCGGTCCTTGCAGGTCCCGGGCTCGGACTCGTCGGCGTTGACCACGAGATAGCTCGGCCGGCCGTCCGGATTTGCCTTGGGCATGAACGACCATTTCATGCCGGTCGGGAACCCGGCGCCGCCGCGGCCGCGCAGCCCCGACTCCTTGACCTGGTTGACGATCCAGTCGCGGCCCTTGGCGATCAGGTCGCGGGTGCGGTCCCAGTCGCCGCGCGCCATCGCGCTCCTGAGATCGGGCCCCTGGAGCCCGTAGAGATTGGTGAAGATCCGGTCCTTGTCCTGCAGCATGTCCGTGCCTCAGTCGTCGCTGCCGGCCGGCGGCGCCGGCGGGGCCTCGAGGGTCCATTCGTAGCGGGGCGGCATGGTCTTGAGCACCTGCGGGCCGCCCTCGGGCGCCGATTTCTGGCGCCCCCTGACCGAGCCCTTGGGGGGCACGCGGCCGGCCGCCAGTTCGTCGATCAGACGCTCGGTCGAGGCGCCGTCGAGGTCCTCGTAGAAATCGTCGTTGACCTGGATGATCGGCGCGTTGACGCACGCACCGAGGCACTCGACCTCCTTGAGCGTGAACTTGCCGTCCGCCGAGGTCTCGCCGACCTGGATGCCGAGCTTGCGCTCGCAGGCCGCGACGACGGCGTCGGATCCACGCAGCCAGCATGGCGTGGTCGTGCAGATCTGGAAGAACCAGGTGCCGACCGGTTCGAGGTTGAACATCGAATAGAAGGTCGCGACCTCGTAGACGCGGATCGGCGCCATGTCGAGCAGACCCGCGACATAGTCCATCGCGGCGCGCGGCAGCCAGTTCCCGGATTGTCTCTGGGCAAGGTCCAGCAACGGAAGGACCGCGCTGGCCTGACGGCCGGCCGGATACTTGGCGATGATCGCGCGCGCGCGCGCCAGATTGGCGGGCTCGAACGCGAAGACGGCGGGCTGCGGCGCGGCGGCCGAAGGCGCGCTCATCGATCGATCTCCCCGAAAACGATGTCCATCGACCCGATGATCGCGACGACGTCGGCCAGCATGTGCCCCTTGCCGAGGAAATCCATCGCCTGCAGGAAGGCGAAGCCGGGCGCGCGGATCTTGCAGCGATAGGGCTTGTTGGTGCCATCCGAGACCAGATAGACGCCGAACTCGCCCTTCGGCGCCTCGACCGCCGTATAGGTCTCGCCCTCCGGGACATGGTAGCCCTCGGTGTAGAGCTTGAAATGATGGATCAGCGCTTCCATCGAGCGCTTCATCTCGCCGCGCGTGGGCGGCGTGATCTTCTTGTCGTCGGTCTTCACCGGACCGGGCGTCCGCGCGACGGCGTCCAGGGCCTGGATCATGATCCGCAGCGACTGCCGCATCTCCTCCATGCGGCAGAGATACCGGTCGTAGCAGTCGCCGTTCCTGCCGACCGGCACGTCGAAATCATAGGCCTCGTAGCCGTCATAGGGCTGCGACTTGCGCAGGTCCCAGGGCATCCCGGAGCCGCGCAGCATCGGCCCGGAGAAACCCCAGGCGAGCGCCTCCTCGACCGTGGCGCGGCCGATATCGACCGTGCGCTGCTTGAAGATGCGGTTCTCGGTCAGCAGCGATTCGATGTCGTCGACGATCTTCGGGAACCGGCCCGTCCAGGCGCGGATGTCGTCGACCAGGCGCGGCGGCAGATCGAAGGCGACGCCGCCCGGCCGGAAGTAATTGGCATGGAGCCGCGCGCCGCAGGCGCGCTCGTAGAACTCCATCAGCTTCTCGCGCTCCTCGAAGGCCCAGAGCAGCGGCGTCATCGCCCCGACGTCCAGCGCGAAGGTCGTGATGTTGAGGAGATGGTTGAGGATCCTGCCGATCTCGGCGTAGAGCACGCGGATCGCCTGCGCGCGCGGCGGCGGCGCGATCCCCAGCAGTTTCTCGACCGCCAGCGCGAAGGCATGCTCCTGGTTCATCGGCGAGACGTAGTCCAGCCGGTCGAAATAGGGCAGCGCCTGCAGATACGTCTTGTATTCGATCAGCTTCTCGGTGCCGCGATGCAGCAGTCCGATATGCGGATCGGCGCGCTCGACGACCTCGCCGTCCATCTCCAGCACCAAGCGTAGCACGCCATGGGCCGCGGGATGCTGCGGCCCGAAATTCATCGTCAGGTTCTTGAGGCCGATCTCGGCGGTCGTGGGAGCGGTCATGGCGGCGATTCACCCCTTGGCCGCGGCGGCAGGCGCCGGCGCGGCCTTCTCGTCGCCCGGCAAAAGGCGGTCCATGCCCTCCCACGGCGACAGGAAGTCGAAACGACGGAAATCCTGCGCGAGCTTGACCGGTTCGTAGACGACGCGCTTCTGCTCGTCGTCGTAGCGGACCTCGACATGCCCGGTCAGCGGGAAATCCTTGCGCAGCGGGTGGCCCTCGAAACCGTAATCGGTCAGCAGCCGCCGCAGATCGGGATGGTCGGAGAAATAGATGCCGAACAGATCCCATGCCTCGCGCTCGTACCATCCCGCGGACGGGAACACGCCGGTCGCGGTGGGCACGGGCGTCTGCGCGTCGGTCTCGAGCTTGACGCGGATGCGCAGGTTGAGGCGCACCGAAAGCAGGTTATAGACGACCTCGAAGCGCCGCTCGCGCTGCGGCCAGTCGACGCCGCAGACGTCGACCAGGCAGGTGAATCCGCACTGGTCGTCGTCACGCAGGAAGGTCAGGACCCGCACGATGGCGCCGGCGTTGACGACCACGGTCAGTTCGTCGAGCCGCTGCGACACCGAAACGACGTCGGCCGCGAGCGCCGCCGCGATGTGGTCGCCGATTTCCTTGAGGGCGGGATTCATGTCCGGCACCGGTCAGCGCATGATCGAAGTGGTGCGCCGGATCTTTTTCTGCAGCTGCAGGACGCCGTAGAGAAGCGCCTCGGCGGTCGGCGGGCAGCCCGGCACGTAGATGTCGACCGGCACGATGCGGTCGCAGCCGCGCACGACCGAGTAGGAATAATGGTAATAGCCGCCGCCGTTGGCGCAGCTTCCCATCGAGATGACCCAGCGCGGCTCGGCCATCTGGTCGTAGACCTTGCGCAGGGCGGGCGCCATCTTGTTGGTCAGCGTGCCGGCGACGATCATGACGTCGGATTGCCGCGGGCTGGGACGGAAGACGATCCCGAAACGGTCGAAATCGTAGCGGCTGGCGGCGCTATGCATCATCTCGACGGCGCAGCAAGCAAGGCCGAAGGTCATCGGCCAGAGCGATCCCGTGCGCGCCCAGGCGACCAGCTTGTCGAGTTGCGCGACGACGAAACCCTTGTCCTGGAGTTCGTCGGTCACCGTGCGCAGCATCCGGTCCTGGTCTGCACCCGGCCCGAGCGCGCGCGTATCCGCGGCGGTCACTCCCATTCGAGCGCCCCCTTCTTCCATTCGTAGACGAAACCGACGGTGAGCACGCCCAGGAACACGATCATCGACCAGAACCCGAATAGGCCGATATCGCCGAGCGAGACCGCCCAGGGAAACAGGAACGCGACCTCGAGATCGAAGATGATGAACAGGATCGCGACGAGATAGAACCGCACGTCGAAGCGCTTGCGCGCGTCGTCGAAGGCCTCGAAGCCGCATTCATAGGCCGAGAGTTTCTCGGGATCGGGTTTCTGCCGGCCGGCGATCAGGGACGCGGCGACCATCAGCGCGGAAAGCGCGACGGCGATCCCCAGGAACATCAGGATCGGCAGGTACTCTTTCAGCAACGCATCCATCGTCCATGCCCGGTTCGGGGCGGGCGCATGACGGCCCGCTCCCTGAAGGCTTACATATCGGGGGTCGACGCGGAGTCCCCGCCGACCCGACGACCTTATAGTAGCCGGTCGGAGGTTAGGAAAGCGCGACGTTCCCGCGTACGCGGGAAACGGTCATGCGGCGGAAACATCTCTGGAAAAACCCGAAATGGCGCGAGCGACGGGACTTGAACCCGCGGCCTCCGGCGTGACAGGCCGGCGCTCTAACCAACTGAGCTACGCCCGCATTGGCCAAATCGAGACGCGGGGTTTAACCCGCGTTCCGCCAGCCAGTCAAGAGAACCCTCCGCCATTCGCGCGACCGGCCAGTTCGGGAAACAGCGACGCCAGACCGGCGCGGGAGGCCGCGCATGCGCCGCGCTCCGTCACCAGTCCGGTGACCAGACGCGCGGGCGTCACGTCGAAGGCGTCGTTGCGCGCCGGCGTCGCGTCGGGACAGATCCGCACGCTCGTCACGATGCCCGTCCCGTCCCGCCCCTGGACATGGGTCACCTCACGCGGATCGCGCTGCTCGATCGGGATCTCGGCAAGACCGTCGGCGACCCGCCAGTCGATCGTCGGGCTCGGCAGGCACACATGGAACGGCACCCCGGTGTCGGCCGCAGCGAGCGCCTTCAGATATGTTCCGATCTTGTTGCACACGTCCCCGTCGCGCGTGACGCGATCGGTGCCGACCAGGCAGAGGTCGACGAGCCCGCGCTGCATAAGATGACCGCCCGCATTGTCGCTGACCAGCGTATGGCGCACGCCATGCTTGCCGAGTTCCCACGCCGTGAGCGCGGCGCCCTGGTTGCGCGGCCGCGTCTCGTCGACCCAGACATGGATATCGATGCCGAGGTCGTGGGCCATGTA
>JBIKXN010000482.1:0-3086 GCA_044355765.1 Alphaproteobacteria bacterium | reverse complement strand
CGCCCGCATCAGCCGCTCGACATCGGCGAAGCGCACCGGCTTGACGAGGTAGTGGGACATGCCGCTGTCGATCGCCCGTCGGCGGTCCGCATCCTGGGTGAAGGCGCTCAGACCCACGATCGGCAGCGTCGCGACGCCGGCCGCGCGGGCGCTCCGCGAGATCCGCCGCGCCGCCTCCAGCCCATCCATGCGCGGCATCTGGATGTCGAGGAAGACCACGTCGAAGCGATCCGGCGCGAAGACCTCGACGGCCTGCAAGCCGTCGCCCACGACCTGGACGCTGTGGCCGAGACGCTCGAGGATCAGCCGGATGACGAGCTGGCTCGCGGGCGTGTCCTCGGCGACCAGAACGCGCAGCGCAGGCCGCGGCGCGCCCGCGGGCTCGACCGGCGCGACCTTGGGCGCAGGCGGGGCGAGCGCCGGACGCAGCGGCACGAAGAACGTGAAGGTGGATCCGCGGCCGACGCCGCTCCGCAGGCTAAGCCGGCCGCCGAGCAGATCGGCGATGCGCGTGCAGATCGCCAGACCGAGGCCGGTGCCCTGGTGGGCCGCCATCCGCTCCGGCTGTCCCTGCTCGAAAGGCCTGAAGATGCGCTGCTGCGCCTCTTCGGGGATGCCGCAGCCGGTGTCGAGGACGGCGAATGCGAGCATCCGTGCGCCGGCGGCGTCGGTCTCGCACCGGACCGACAATTCGACCAGCCCCGTCGACGTGAACTTGATCGCGTTGCCGAGCAGATTGATCAGCACCTGCGTGATCCGCGGCGCGTCCCCGTTCACCCGCGGCGGAACGTCCGCGGCTATCGCGTCGCCGATCGCCAGGGTATCGGCCCCGGGCAAGGCGCGTGCGATGCGCATGACGTGGTCGACGAGCACGGCGAGATCGAAATCCTCCTGGGCGGCGACCATCCGGCCGCTCTCCAGGCGGCTCAGGTCGAGGACGTCGTTCACGATCGCCAGCAACTGGTCCGAGGATTGCTGGATGGCGTCGAGATAGTGGCGATGACGCTCCGGCAGCGGCAGCAGCGCCATCAGGCTCGACATGCCGATGATGGCGTTGAGCGGGGTGCGGATCTCGTGGCTCATCGTCGCGACGAACTGGCTCTTCGCCGCGTTCGCCATCTCGGCGATCTCCTTCGCCTGCAGCAGTTCCATCTCGGCCATGCGGCGCGAGATGAACTGCCCGACCTGGAAGCCGATGGCGACCAGCATCTCCAGCAGCGACCCGACGGGTCGCTCCATCCGCGCGCCCTCGAATTCCAGGACGCCGACGACGCGCGCCGCTTCGGGGGATCCGTCACGATCCGGGCCCGGCGCGCCGCCCGTCCGGAACGATCCCATCACCGGCAAGGCGAAGCGGCCGCCCGTATCCGAGGCGTCGCCGCCCGCGGCCGCCGGATGCCAGATCGGCGTGCCGCGCGCACGGGCCGTGGCGGCTGTCGCGGACGGCACCTCGGAGGCGGCCGCCGACGCGCCTGCCTCGGGCCAGAGGCCGCGGCAGACCGGGGCCTCGGACAGCGTGCACCAGAACCGGCCCCGGTCCCAGCCCAGCGGCGCGCAGATGGCCCGGATGGCGTCGGGCATGATGTCGTCGATGCGGTCGCGCGACGAAAGCAGCCCGGCGATCTCCAGCTGCGTCGACTGGCGCTGGCGCGCCGCGCGCTCGGCGGTGATGTCGCGCTCGATGGCCATGAAATTGACGGTCTCGCCGCGCTCGTCGCGGATCGGCCTGACCTCGACGTTGAGCCAGTAGCTGCCGCCATCCTTGCCGTAGTTGAGGATCTCCTCGTTGAAACCCTCGCCGCGCGCGAGCGCGGCGGCGATGCGTCGCACGACCTCCCTGTCGGTGTCGGGCCCCTGGAGGATATGGCCGGGCTTGCGCCCCACGACCTCGTTCATCGCGTAGCCGGTGATGCGGGTGAAGCCATCGTTGACCCAAACGATCCGGCCCTCGCGGTCGGTCAGGACCACGGCGTTGTCGGTGCGCGCGGCAACCTCCGCGAGCTTGCGCGCCTCCGCCTCCTCCCGGCGCAGCTGGTCGATCGCCAGTCTGAGACGGGCTCGCTGCTCGTGCAGGCGGGCGGCCAACTGCTTCGCCTCGGCGGCCGAGCGCCGGCTCGCCTGCAGCACCTGCAGCAGGTCCAGGGCAGGATCATGGGGGGCGAAGTCCTGGAACCGAAGGCCGCGCGTCTCGATCTCCTCGACGTCCGAGATCCAGGGCGAGCCGAGGAAGACCAACCGCTCGCCGCCGTCCTGCGCGACGAATTCGCCACGCAGCGAAAGCCCGCTCGCGCGGTGCGAGATCAAGAACAGTTCGTTCGTCCGCCCGGCGATGGACCCATGACCGAGCTCGCCCGCCGGCCTGATCGCGGCGAAGATGGCGTCAAGCACCGCCCCCGGCCGAGCGTCCGGACAGAAGCGCAGCAACGACGCGCCGCATTGCACGATCCGTCCTGCGCCATCGATGGCGACATGGAACGGAAACGCGGCCGCGAACTGCGCCGGATCCAGCCCGATCGCCGGTCCGGCCGCGGGCATTTGCGCAGGCATCCCGTCAGCCCCCGGGCGACCACGAGACGTCGAACACGTCGTGGTCGGCGCCGGCGTCGCGCGCCTGCGCCTGGACGACGCGGACAGGCGTTCCCATCCGGTCGCCCAGGCCATGCAGCAGCCCGATCACGAACGGCGCGAACCCGCGCCGGTGCGTGACGTAATGCAGGCGCAGCGAGGTCGGCGTCACGTCGGTGCAGAGGAAGCGCGGCGGCTGGAGCCGCGGGAAGATCATCGCGATGCGGCTATGGAAATCGGGCAGGCTGGCGAAGAACTCGGGGATCGTCCGCCCGGCCGCCGACATGAGCGGACCATATCCCTCTTCGGCGGTGTAGGCGATCCAGTGGCGGCCGAACGCCACCAGGATCTCGTCGGCCGTCGCCCCCAGCACCTCCCGCGCCGCGTCGACGAGCCGGTAGGTCATGTCGTCGGGATAGGGTTCGTCGCCGAGGAACATGTCGATCTCGACACCGGCCCGCGCCTTGATGTCCTCCCACGCGGCGTCGCCATGGCCGCGGCGCACCATGTCCTCCATCGCC
>JBIKXN010000090.1:0-10337 GCA_044355765.1 Alphaproteobacteria bacterium | reverse complement strand
CGTTCATTCCCGCGTCGTTTCCGGGCGCCATCGTGCGCCGCTCGACCGGCACGCCCTTCATGGGCTACGCCGGCGCGACATACGTCGTTCAGGAATACTGCAACGCCCTGTTCGACGCCTTGTTCCACATCCTGCCTCTGGGCACGGAACTCGACAAGGTCGACCGCACGCCAGCGAAGATCGCGGCGGTGCCTCCCGACGCATGGGACGAGCGCGCGCAGTCGCTGCTCGACCGGGCAGTGGAGTCCGAACCCTTCCTGCTGCGCATCTCAGCGGCGAAACGCATCAAGGACCGTGCGGAGCGCGAAGCGATCCGTGCGGGCGAACGCAAGGTCACGGCCGAGCATGTCGAACGCGCGCTCGCCGGGGCGGAACACTAGGACCCGCCGCAAACGGGTCTGCGAGACACGGATGACCGGATCCATCGCGATCCGGATGTCCGTTCCCGGCCGCGCGGGAGTTGCGCGGTAACGGCTGCAAGGCCAGTTAGAGGAGACTATCTCCATGGCAGTAGGTACCAGCGGCTTGAACGACAACGAGGCCCAGGAGTTCCACCGCTACTTCGTCCAAGGCTTCGTGATCTTCACGGGCATCGCCGTCGTCGCCCACATCCTCGCTTGGATGTGGCGTCCGTGGTTCCCGGGTCCGAAGGGCTACTCGATGCTCGAACAGGGCATCCAGGTGGCTCAGACCTTCATCGCATAGAGGGAGGCGGAAATGTGGCGTATCTGGAAGCTGTACGATCCCCGACGGGCTCTGGTCGCGATGGCCGTGTTCCTGTTCACGCTGGCGATCGTGATCCACTTCATCCTGCTGAGCACGGATCGCTTCAATTGGATCGAGGGTCCCCGCAAGGTGGGCTCCGCTCTGATCGAGCAATCCCTTCGCATGCTGACCTGAACGCGGCGAGAGCCGCGCGCGGACGAGGGCGGAACGGAGGGTCGCGCTTCTGTTCCGTCCCGGCCTGCCTTGCCGCCCTAGGGCGGCAGGCGACCGCGCGCTCCCGACGGAGGACACCAAGATGGCGATGCTGAGTTTCGAGCGGAAGTACCGCGTCCGGGGCGGTACGTTGATCGGCGGAGACCTGTTCGACTTCTGGGTTGGACCGTTCTACGTCGGCTTCTTCGGGGTCACGACGGCCTTCTTCTCGCTGGTCGGTACCCTGCTTATCTTCGTCGCGGCGGCCGACGGCCCGACATGGAACCCCTGGCAGATCAACATCGCTCCCCCCGACATCAGCGTCGGGCTGGGGCTCGCGCCGCTCAAGGAAGGCGGGTTCTGGCAGATCATCACGGTCTGCGCGATCGGTGCCTTCGTCTCGTGGGCGCTGCGCGAGGTCGAGATCTGCCGCAAGCTCGGCATCGGCTACCACGTACCCTTCGCCTTCTCGGTGGCGATCTTCGCCTATGTGACGCTGGTGGTGATCCGCCCCGTTCTCATGGGCGCCTGGGGGCATGGGTTCCCATACGGCATCATCAGCCATCTCGATTGGGTTTCCAACACGGGCTACCAGTATCTGCACTTCCACTACAATCCCGCGCACATGCTCGCGGTGACGTTCTTTTTCACGACGTGCCTTGCGCTCGCGCTGCACGGGGCGCTCGTGCTTTCGTCGACCAATCCCGCTCCGGGCGAGCACGTCAAGACGCCCGAGCACGAGGACACCTATTTCCGCGACGCGATCGGCTACTCGGTCGGGACGCTGGGGATCCATCGCGTCGGCCTGATCCTGGCGCTCAACGCCGGTTTCTGGAGCGCGATCTGCATCGTCATCAGCGGTCCGTTCTGGACACGCGGCTGGCCGGAGTGGTGGGGCTGGTGGCTCAACCTTCCGGTCTGGCGCTGAGGGGGCGACCATGGGGATCGAATACCAGAACATCTTCACCCGCGTTCAGGCACGCGCGCACCCGCATGACGGGATCGCGCTGCCGGCTGGCGACTGGAAGCGCGACGGAAAGCCCTTCTTCGCGCATCTGATGGGGATCGTCGGCAACGCCCAGATCGGACCGATCTATCTCGGCCCGTTGGGCGTGGCGTCGCTCGCCTGCGGCTTCATCGCCTTCGAGATCATCGGGCTCAACATGCTGGCCAGCGTGAACTGGGATCCGATCCAGTTCGTCCGCCAGCTGTTCTGGCTCGGCCTGGAGCCGCCAGCGCCGAAATACGGGCTCAGCCTGCCGCCGCTCAACGAGGGCGGGTGGTGGCTGATGGCCGGGTTCTTCCTCACCGCGTCGATCCTGCTCTGGTGGGTGCGGATGTACCGGCGCGCGCGGCAGCTCGGGCTCGGCACGCATGTCGCGTGGGCCTTCGCGGCGGCGATCTGGCTCTACCTGGTGCTTGGGTTCATCAGACCTGTGCTCATGGGCAGCTGGAGCGAGGCGGTCCCATTCGGCATCTTCCCGCATCTCGACTGGACGGCCGCATTCTCGCTTCGATACGGCAATCTCTTCTACAATCCCTTCCACATGCTCTCGATCGTGTTCCTCTATGGATCGACGCTGCTGTTCGCGATGCATGGCGCGACGATCCTGGCGGTCAGCCGCTTCGGCGGCGAGCGCGAGATCGAGCAGATCGTCGACCGTGGTACGGCATCGGAGCGCGCGGCGCTGTTCTGGCGCTGGACGATGGGCTTCAACGCCACGATGGAGTCGATCCATCGCTGGGCATGGTGGTTCGCCGTCCTGTGCCCGCTGACCGGCGGCATCGGCATCCTGCTGACCGGAACAGTTGTCGACAATTGGTACCTCTGGGCGGTCAAGCACCACGTGGCTCCCGCCTACCCGCCCTATCTCCCGGCCGTCGACCCGGCCACCTTGCCTGGAGCGGTGCGATGATCGGATTCGGTCTCAAGGTTGCGGGCGCGGTGGCTGCGGTCGCCGCGGTGTTCTTCGTCGCGCTCACCTTCGGCTTCCCGCCGGTGGCGGCGACGCAAAGCGGCTTGCGCGGCACGGGCATGGCCCAGGTCGCGTTTCCCGCCCAGGTCGCCCGGCTGCGCGCCGCCAACGTCCTGCCGGAGGCGCAGCCGCCGACCGAGGCGAGCGGCGAGAAGTCATCGGCCGTCTACGAGAACGTGCAGGTCCTCGGCGATCTCGATTCGAACGAGTTCGTGCGCTTCATGACGGCGATCACGGAATGGGTGGCGCCCCAGGAGGGCTGCGCCTATTGCCACGAGGAGGGCAACCTCGCCTCCGACAAGCCCTATCAGAAGATCGTCGCCCGGCGCATGATCCAGATGACGATCGATCTGAACACCAAGTGGAAATCCCACGTCGCCGACACGGGTGTCACCTGCTACACCTGCCACAGGGGAAATCCGGTGCCGGCCAACATCTGGTTCAAGCCGGAACGGGCGTCCAGGATGGCGACATACGCAGGCGGTCGAGCCGGCGAGCAGAATCGCGCCAACCCGGCCGTGGCGTTCAGCTCGCTTCCCGGCGATCCGTTCTCGTCCTATCTGCTCGGCGCCGCGCCGATCCGTGTCCAGCCGACCGCGGCGTTGCCGGGCGCCGCCGGCGCCTCCATCCAGGCGACGGAAGGCACCTACGGCCTGATGATGCACATGTCCGACGCGCTCGGAATCAACTGCACGAACTGCCACAACACCCAGGCCTTCGCCGACTGGCAGCAGGCGGGCCAGACCCGTGCGGTCGCCTGGCATGGCATCCGCATGGCCCGGGAACTCAACACGACGTATATCGAGCCGCTGACCTCGCAGTTCCCGCCGCATCGCCTCGGACCGACCGGGGACGTCGCGAAGGTCAACTGCGCCACTTGCCACCAGGGGGCCAACAAGCCGCTGCTTGGCCAGAAGATGATCGACGACTACGTGGCGGCGCTGCGGCCCTGAGGCCCTGGCGCCGCTCCGGGTCGTTCAGCGGCGCTGCGACCGGGACCCGCGATCCCGGGCAGGACGCGCGCTCTTGGGCTGAAGCGCGCGCCGCCCGGTTCGAGGCCATCATGCCCAGGCGTTCAGTCGCGCGGCCAGCGGCGATGGATGTCGGCGAGATGCGCGACGAGAGCCAGGGACAGCCAGACGGCGACCCATGTCCAGTGCGCGTCCACGAGCGCCGCGCGCAGGGCCAGCAGCAGTGCCGCCCCGGCGACGAGCGTCGGCAGCAGCTCGCGCGGCGATGGTCCGATCCCGTGCCGGCGACGCAGCCAGACCAGGCCGGCGAACTGCAGCACGATCAGGGCGAGGATCGCGTCGACGATCCGGCCGCTTGCGAAGAAATGCTCCATGCGCCGCGCTGGTCCCCCCGTCACGCGCCGAAGGGACCGTTCAGGCGCACGACTTCCCAGTTGAGTACGGCTGCGATGCCGACCCAGACGAGATAGGGGACGAGCAGGAGCGCGGCCCGCCGCGACGCCGGCCGCAGCACCCCGATCAGCGCCGCGATCGACAGCCATAGCAGCGCCACCTCGACCAGAGCCCAATCGGGGCGCTGCGCCACGAAGAACAGCGCGCTCCACGCGAGGTTCAGGAACATGTTGAAGCCGAACAGCCACAGGACAGTCGCGCGCGCGGTGCGCGTGCGCGCAGCGGCCCAGGCCTCGGCGAAGGACCATGCGCAGCAGGCGAATATGACCGTCCAGACGGGGCCGAAGACCCAGCCCGGCGGCTGCCATGCAGGTTTCTCGAGCGCGAGATACCACGGGCCGGTGTCGGTCATTGCCCCGCCGAGACCGGCGACGGCGACCGCGCAGAGTGCGCCCGCCGCGAGCGGCGCGAGCCGGCCGCGACGCATCATGGCTTCAGGAAGCCGAAGAGATGTCCCAGATCCTTGAAGAAGATCCGGGCGTGCGCGCCCGGCCTGGCGCGCACGAGTTCCTTGTTCATGTAGGCGTCGAAGGTGAGGCGCTGGACGTCGGGATCGCGGCAGATGTCCACGAAGCTCTCACGGCGCTTTTCGGTCGAATACCAGAACCGCTGCATGATCCCGAGGATCAGGAAGACGATGCCGTGCGCCCGCATGAACCGCTTGCGCGCCGACGTGAGCGCGCGCGCGTCGCCCGAGGCGAGCATCTCGCACGCGGCCGCCGCCGCGAGCCGTCCGCCGTACATCGCGTAGTAGATGCCTTCGCCCGAGGCCGGGGCGACGACGCCGGCGGCATCGCCGGCCAGAAGCACGTCGCGCCCGTTGTCCCAGCGCGGCAGGGGGCTGAGCGGTATGGGCGCGCCTTCGCGCCGGATCGTCGCGACCGCGTCCAGCCCCGTCGCTGCGCGCACCTCGCCGACCGCGCCGCGCAGCGAGAAGCCCTTGACCGCGCTGCCCGTGCCGACGCTGCATGTCGAGCCATGCGGGAACACCCAGGCGTAGAAGTCGGGCGACGTCTGGCCGCGATAGATCACGTCGCAGCGCATCGGGTCGTAGGAGTCCGATCGCCCGGGCGGCGCCTCGACGATCTCGTGATACGCGAAGACGCGCCGCATCGTCTCGGCGCCCGGTATCTCGGCGCGGGCGACGGCCGAGTTCGCCCCGTCGGCGCCGATGACCAGCCGCACGCGCGCGAAGTGGCGCACGAAGCTGCCGTCCCGTGCGCGCTCTCGCCATTCGGCGACCGTGCGCCCGGCCGCGTCGTCGTAGAGCCGCTCGAACTCGCCGGTGCGGCGATGCGCGCCTGCAGCCTCCGCGCGCACGCGCAGCCACTCGTCGAAATCCTTGCGGTCGACCATGCCCACGAAGCCACCTTCGATCGGGATGTCGACGGTCTTGCCCGACGGCGCCACCATGCGCGCCGAGCGGATCCGCGCGACCAGCAACTCGTCCGGTATGCCGAAGTCGCGGATGAGCCGGGGAGGGATCGCGCCGCCGCACGGCTTGATGCGGCCGCCCTTGTCCAGCAGCAGCACCCGTGCGCCCTCGCGTGCCAGCGCCTCGGCCGCCGTCGCTCCCGACGGTCCGCCACCGACGACTGCGACGTCGTATTCCTCGATCGCGTCGGTGCCTTCCGGCAGGGATGCGCGAGGGGGGACGCGCGCGAAGGCACCCAGGCGCAGGGCGATCGCTGCGGCGACCACGAACAGCACTGCCTCCCCCGCGAACACGAGCGCGTAGGCAGCCCCGAAATCGTCGAGAACGCCATGCGCGATGTCGGCCGCGACCGTACCGGCGAACCCGCCGAGACCGAAGGCGAAGGCCTGCGCCGCGCCCCACACGCCCATGCGCGTGCCTTCGCGTGCCGAACGGCCGCGGCCCACCAGCGTCATCATGCTGCCGATGGCCGCCACCGCGAAGACGCCGTTGGCGAGCCCGAGAGACACGACCATCGCCTCGACCGGCAGGGAGAGCATCCCCCATCCCGCGAGCGCGAGCGTCGCGAGCGGCACGGCGGAAAGGACGCAGCCCGCCGCCGTCCATCGCAGCAGATCGCGCGTCGTCCGTCGCGCGGCGGCGAGCCAACCTGCGAGACCGAATGTCGCCATGCCGACCAGCACCCCGGCATGCTGCAGGCCCGACAGCGACGTCGTCTGGCCGGGCGTCAGGCCGTAGACGATGCCGGCGAAGGGTTCGAGGATCAGGTCCTGCGCGCTGTACGCGAACATCGACATGAATATGAATATCGCGAAGTTGCGCGCATGGGGCTCGCGCCAGACATCGCCGAGCGCTGCCAGGAACCCGCGATCGGTCGCGCGCACCGCGGCCTCGGCGGGCGCTGCGGCGGTCTCCTCGGGCTCCAGCCCCCGCAAGGCGAGCACCGACACCGTGAAGGCGAGCGCCGAAACGATCGCGCAGACGGCGAAAAGGCGCTCGGGCGAGAAGGGGTCGAGGAAACGGCCAGCGACACCGGCCGTCACCGCGAAGCCCACGATCATCATGGTCCAGACGATTGTCGCCGCCGCCGGCCGACGCGGTTCGGCGACGCGCTTGGAGAGCAGCACGAGCAGGGTCGTCCCGCCGCACCCCGCGCCGAGCCCGACCAGCGCGAAGCCAAGGATCGCCGCGGACAGGCCAAGCGCCGGCGCGTGCGCCATCAGCGCCGTCGCGCCAGCGGCGACCGTGCCGCCCACGGCGAGGACCAGCATGCCGCCGACGATCCAGGGCGTGCGTCTGCCGCCGCGGTCCGATCCGTAGCCCCAGCGCGGACGCAGGAACTGCAGCGCGTAATGCAGGGCAACCAGCGCACCCGGTATAGCCGCGGGCAACGCGATTTCGACGATCATCACCCGGTTCAGCGTCGACGTGGTCAGCACGACGATCGCTCCCAGGCATGCCTGGACGACGCCGAGCCTGACGATGCCCGACCAGCTCAGACCGTCAGCCCGATCCCGATTCGCTGCCGCCATGTCCCGCCTCCGTTCCGGTCGCGGACCGCGGCCGCGTCAATGCGTGGTGGCCGCCGCAGGCAGCAGGCGCGCGACCGTGGCGAGGGCGCCCGGTGCGTCTTGCGCGGTCCCGTCGGCGCCGATGCGATGGGCGAGTTCCGGTCGCCCTGAGAAGGCCTTTCCTCCCACCAGGAGGCAGATCTGCCGGCCATGCGTCGTTGCGCGGATGGCGCGTATGCACCGCTGAAGATCGTCGAGGTAGCGTTCCGCCGCGCAGGACAGGCCGACGACGTCGAGCGTCCCGGTCCCGACTTCCTGAACGATCGAGGCGGTCGTGGCGGTGGCGTCGAATCGGCTGTCCCAACCGGCGCGGCGGAAATGCTCGGCAACCATCAACGGGCCGAAGGCATGGCGCTCGCCGGGATTGTTGGCCATCAACAGCCGTCTTCCCGTGCGTATGCCGCCCGCGTGGAAGCGCCGTCCCATCATGTGCAGCAGGACATGCAGGCGCGTCATCCCCGTGGAAACCGCCGCGAAGCTGAGCGTGTCGTCTTCCCAGCCCGCGCCGAGCAGGCGCGCGGCGGGTGCAAGAAGGGCGTCGGCGACGTCGTCGGCGCTCGCGCCGTCGGCCAGCAGCCGCTCGACGGCGAGCCGTGCATCGGAGTCGTCGGCGGACAGAAGGGTTTCGGCGAAGGCGGCGACGTCCGCGGTCCGCAGCCGCGAACTCCTCGGTTCCTCGCCGGTCGTCGCGCGCCGCCGCGTCTGTGCGACATGTGGGATGACCACGCTTGTGACCAGCGTCGCGATGAGCCCCATGCCGGCCGGCGACGCGGCGCTGCGCGTGGATCCGCGGCGGGTTCCCGTTCCCTCGACGCCTGCTGCCGGTTCCGGCGATGCCGCTTGCGCGAAATGTCGCATTGGCCACTCCCCCTGGCGCGCTCTCCGGACCGTGTCGTCGTTCCCGCGAAGGGGCGACATTCTCGCGGTTCGATGCGGCGTCTGGGATGGAGCGTCGCGTCCGGAGACGCGGTCTGTCAAGTCTGATTGACAGCCGACGCCTACGACACTGGTTTCGTTGCGCTGCGATGACCCCATCCGTCGCGCGATCGGTGCCGTCATGGCCCGGAAAAGACGCTGGGCGGTCGATCCTGGCGCGGAGCTCCGGCCGGCCTTGCTGCACTGCAACCGAGCGCGGGGCATCGTTCCGCATGCCGGGAGCCGTCCCCGGAGGGGCGCGTCATGCGCCATGGCCGATCGCGATGGCGCTGGCCAGCATGCCGAGCACGTAAAGCGTCGTTCCGGTCGCGTTGTACCAGGGCGCCCGCGCGCGCGGCTGTCGCAGCAGCCGCGACATCAGCGCCACCTGCGTCAAGAGCAGCACAGCGACGCATGTAGCCGCGACGGGCGAACCCCAGTGCCATAGCGCGGCGATCACCAGGATCTGCGGCGCGACCATGAACGCGCATGCGACGCGCGCCGCGGTCTCCACGCCGAGCCGCACCGGCAGCGAGCGGATCCCCATACGCCGGTCGCCGTCGACCGACTTGAAGTCGTTGAGCGTCATGATCCCGTGGGCGCCGAAGCTGTACAGGGCGGCGAGGGTCAGGATGCGCGCGTCGGGCATCGCGATGCCCATGACCGCGGCACCGGTTATCCACGGCAGCCCCTCGTAGCAGACGGCGACGGCCGCGTTGCCGATCCAGCCGTCGCGCTTGAGGCGAAGGGGCGGCGCGCTATAGGCCCAGGCGAGCGCGAGGCCGACGACCGTCGCGCCGAAGCCCCAGGGCCCGAGCAGTCCTCCGACGGCGAGCGACAGCGCCGTCCAGGCGAGGGCGACGTAGAGCCCCCAGCGCCCCGGCAATCGACCCGAAGGGATCGGCCGATGCGGCTCGTTGATAGCGTCGACGTGCCGGTCGAACCAGTCGTTGACCGCCTGGCTCGTAGCGCAGACGAGCGGTCCCGCCAGCAGGACGCCCAGAATCGCGCCTGCTGGTTCGTCGAACACCGATCGGCCCGAGGACACGACGCCGCATCCATAGGCCCACATCGGTGCGAACCAGGTGATCGGCTTCAGCAGTTCGACGACCGCGGCGAACTGGGGACGGCCCGCCCCATCCGGACGAGCCTGCGGTTCAGCCATCGTCGCGCCCGTCGGCTCCGGCAAGCCCGTAGCGGCGGAGCTTCACATACAGGCTCTGGCGGCTGAGACCGAGCATCTCGGCAGCCGAGGCGCGGTTGTCTCCGGTGAGCTCGAGCGCGGCCTCGATGCACATGCGCTCGATCGCGTCGGTCGATTCGCGCACGAGATCCTTCAGGGAAACGCGTCCGATCAATTCGGCGAGCTGGGCGGGGGTACGGCCGGCGTCGCGCCCGCGCTCCGCCTGTGGGGGCGCGATCCGCCCTTCGACGGCGCGGACGGCGAAGACATGTCCTGTCCCGTCGCTGCGCGCGAGCGCGTTGACCTCGACGTCGCGCGACGTGCCGCGTTCGCCGCGCATGACGGTCGCGTAATGGCGTACCGCGCCGCGCTGGCGCAGATTCGCGAGCAGGACGTCGGTGTCTACGCCGTCGCGTCCGAGCCAGCGTTCGATCGGCTCGCCGGTCGCGTGTTCGGATCCGCCGATCTGGGCCATCTCGGCGAAGGCGCGGTTGGCGTACCGGATCCGGCCATCGGGACCGGTCGCGACCATCGCGTCGGGCGCGAGCTCGGCGAGGGCGTCGCCGCCCGCGGCGCCTTCTCCGCGGCTCGGCGACGCCGCGCGAAGGAACACGGGTGCGTCGGCGGCCTGGCCCGCGGACATGACCGACAGGCGCAACGGCGCCTTGCGGCCGACGGGGGGCGCATCGATGCTCTCCTCGCGACGCGAACTGCGGGCGGTGGAGATCGCCAGTTCGAGCGCCTTGCGCGCCGCCGGTGCGACCAGATCGGTCGCCGGACGCGCGCCGCCGCGCAGGCCCGACATGTCGAACGCGGCCTGGGCGGCGAGATTCGCGTCCGCGACCCTGGCGTCGCGGCCGTCGAGGATCAAAATCGGCTCCGGCAGCGCCTGGAACAGCGCGCGGTAGCGCTGGT
>JBIKXN010000481.1:0-3092 GCA_044355765.1 Alphaproteobacteria bacterium | reverse complement strand
GAGGACATGGCGGAAGCCGTCGTCTATCTCGCCTCGCCCGCCGCGTCCTACGTCACCGGCGAGGTGATAAAGGTCACCGGCGGCACCGGGATGTGAGAGTCGCGCCGTGAGCGCCGATCCGGCCCTGCGCGACGGCGTCGCCTTCGTCGACGGCGCCTATGTGCCCGTCGCCGACGCGCGGTTGCCCCTGCTCGACATGGGCTTCATCCGCTCGGACGCGTGCCAGGACACGATCTCGGTCTCCAAGGGCCGCTTCTTCCGGCTCGAGGACCATCTGCAGCGCTTCGAACGGTCCTATGCGCGGCTGCGCATGACCTGCCCGCACGATCGCGCGGGGCTGCGCGCGATCGCGATGGAATGCGTCCGGCGCACCGGGCTGCGCGAGGCATATCTGCAGGTGATCATGACGCGCGGGCGCATGCCGATCGGCAGCCGCGACATCCGCCTGGCGCAGAACCGGTTCCAGGCTTTCTGCATTCCCTATGTCTGGATCGCCAACGCCGACCTGCGGCGCACCGGCATGTCGCTCCTCGTCAGCGACATCCGCCGCGTGCCCGCGCAGTCGGTCGACCCGACGATCAAGCACTACCATTGGCTGGATTTCCAGATGGGCCTGTTCGAGGCCTATGACCGCGGCGCCGACAGCGTGGTGCTCACCGACCTCGACGGTCTCGTCGCCGAAGGTCCGGGCTTCAACGTCTTCGCCGTGCGCGACGGCGCGCTGCTGACGCCCGAGTCGGGCGTTCTCGACGGTATGACCCGCACGACCGTCTTCGAGCTCGCGGCCGAACTCAATCTCGACGCGCGGCTGGCCCGGCTGTCACCCGACGACCTGCGCGGCGCCGACGAGGTATTCATCTGCAGCACCGCGGGCGGCATCATGCCGGTGCGCCAGGTCGATGACCGTCCGATCGGCGACGGCGGCCCCGGCCCGACCACCGAGCGGCTGCGCATGCTGTACTGGAGCAAGCGCGACGCCGGCTGGCACGGCACGGACATCGACTATTCCTGAGGCGGAACCGCCTGCGGGTTTCCCGATCGCGAAGAGGAACGACGCCATGCCCATGATCCTGACCGCGGCGCAGCGCGCCGACTACGAGCGCGACGGCTATGTCTTCGCGCGTGGCCTGTTCGATGCCGAGGAGACGCGGCTTCTGCGCGAGGCGATGGAGAAGGACCCTGCGATCGCCGCGCATTTCTACGACCGCCACGACGCGACCGGGGCAGCCACGAAGATGGTCACCTGGAACCACCCCGGCGACAGCGTCTACGGCATGGCCGCGCGCTCGGCGCGAATGGTCGACACGATGGAGGACCTGCTCGGCGGCGAGGTCTATCACTACCATTCGAAGCTCACCGCCAAGGAACCCTACGAGGGCGGCGCCTGGGAATGGCACCAGGACTACGGCTACTGGTACAACAACGGCTGCCTGTTCCCGCTGATGGCCTCGTGCATGATCGCGCTCGACCGCACGACCCGCGCGAACGGCTGCCTGCAGGTGCTGCGCGGCTCGCATGCGATGGGCCGCATCGACCACGGCCTGCTCGAGGGCCAGCAGGTGGGCGCCGATCTCGCCCGCGTCGAGCAGGCCAAGGCGCGGCTGGAGACGGTCTACGCCGAGATGGAGCCGGGCGACGGGCTGTTCTTCCACTGCAACACCCTGCACCGCTCGGACCAGAACCGCTCGCCCGACCGGCGCTGGACGCTGATCTGCTGCTACAACGCCGCGCGCAACGATCCCTATCTCGAGCATCACCACCCGCGCTACACCAAACTGGACAAGGTGCCGGACGCGGCGCTCCGCGCGGCGGGTCTGCGCTTCTCCGGCGCCGCCCATGACGACGCCTTCCTGAAGCGCGCGACCGCGCCCAGGGATCTCAAGACGCGCGGCGGCGCGGTCTTCGATCGCGGCGTCTCGTCCTGAGGACGGCCCGTCAGGGCGCGTGGGTGTAATGCGTCAGGCGAAGGAAGGGCCGTAGCCCGGCCGATTCCGCCAGCCGGATCGAGGCGAGATTGTCCTCGTGGACCTGGTAGCGGGGGAAATGGCCGCGCCGGCCGAGTTCGCCGAGAACCGCGCGCACCGCGCGCGCGCCATGGCCCTGGCGGCGCGCGTCCTGCGGCGTGAAGACGCCGCCGATCTCCCACACGCGCGACCAGTTCTCGTAGGCGAAGCACACCGCGCGCGGCGCCGCCGCGGGTCCCGCGACGCAGGCGAAGGCGCTCCCCTCGGCCAGCCGGGGCTGCAGCCAGGCGCGCGCATGGTCCTGCGCGGCGAAGAATGCGAAGGCCGCTTCTCCGGGATCCGGGCCGATGCGGACGTCCGGATCGGCGCCGAGGCCGGCGAGCTCCGCGGGCGGTGCCGTGAAGGACAGGATCCGCATCCGCCGCTCGAGCGCGAAGGTCTCGGCCACCGCCGCGAAGTCTTCCTCGCCGTCCAGCTTGAAGATCAGACCGACGCCGCGCGGTACATGGTCCAGCAGCGCGCGGGTCAGGTCGGGCCCGTCGCCCGCGACCAGCACGACGAAGCGCGCGTCCGGATAGGTGCGCCGGTCCCAGGACGTGGCGGCGGCGTCGAGCAGCACCAGGAATCCGTGGCGCTCGCCGTCGGCGACATGATGCAGCCGCGCATGCCCGGGATAGGCCTGGAGGTGCTTGAGCAGGACGATGTTGCGCAGGGGGTCGCGGGCCAGCAGCGCCTGCACGTCCGCCATGGCGCTGGCCGCGCTCAATCGCGCCGCCGCAACGCGCGCCAGGCGAAGAAGACGCCGAAGATGATCGCCAGCGAGACGGTGCTGCGCAACGCGGGCGGCATCTCGTCGAGACGCTGGGTCAGCCACGCCGCGATCGCCGTCGGCGCCAGCAGCAACGGCGCCCAGATCACCGCAGAGATCCAGTTGGCGGCATGGAACCGGCGCGCATCGACGCCCATCGTGCCGGCGAGCATGGGAACGACGACGCGCGCGGGACCGATGAAGCGCCCGACGAACACGGCCATGCTGCCCCAGCGCTCGAAGAACCGATGGCCGCGGGCCACCAGCTCCGGTCGCCGCGCCAGCCAGGGCATGGCCTCGATTTCGCGCGCGTAGCGCCG
>JBIKXN010000479.1:0-3106 GCA_044355765.1 Alphaproteobacteria bacterium | reverse complement strand
GACCACGACGCGATCGGACAGCAGCACCGCTTCGTCGATGGAATGGGTGATGAACAGCACGGTCTTCGGCCGCGCCAGCCACAGCGCCTCCAGATCGATGCGCATCTGCTCGCGCGTCAGCGCATCCAGCGCCCCGAAAGGCTCGTCCATCAGCAGCAGCGCCGGGTCGTGGATCAGGGCGCGGACGATCTGGGCGCGCTGGCGCATGCCGCCGGACAATTCGTGCGGATAGCGGTCCTCGAACCCTGCGAGCCCGACCGCGGCAAGCAGATCCATCGCGCGCTGGCGATAGGCGCGGGGATCGAGGCCGCGCAGCTCGACCTGGGCGAGGACATTGCCGAGAAGGCTGCGCCATTCCAGCAGCACCGGCGCCTGGAAGACGATCCCGAGCCCTGTGACCGGGCCGGCGACCGGCCGCCCGAGCACCTCCACCCGCCCGGAGCTGGGCGCCAGCAGACCCGACACGACGCGCAGCAGGGTCGACTTGCCGCAGCCCGACGGCCCGACGATGGAGACGAAGGCTCCGGTGCCGATCTCCAGATCGACGCCGGCGAGCGCCACCGTCTCCTGCCCGGCGCGACGGAAGGTCTTGCCGACGCCCGCGACGCGTATCGCCGGCGCCGCGCTCACGCGACGGCGAAGTCGTTGGTGTAGAATCCGGTCGCCGGCATGTCGGTCTTGAGCTCGCGATAGTCGCGCATCAGCTCGAAGGTCTGCTGCCATGCCGCCGGGTCGTTCCAGCCGATCCGCCGTCCCGGCGTCATGCCTTGCCGGGTCAGGGCATTCGAATCTCCGACCTCGGAGAGCAGCGTCGCCTCGACCAGATCGGTCTTCATCCGCTTGACCGCGGCGGCGGCGGCGGCCGGCTCGGCCAGCATCGCCTCGTAGGATCGCGTCGTCGCGCGGGCGAAACGCCGGACCAGGTCCGGCTTCTGCGCGATGGTGTCGGGATGACAGATGATCGACATGCCGATGGTGTTCACGCCCACGTCGTAGAACGGGATGATCACCGGCTCCACGTTGCGCTGGCGCATCAGGTTGGGCTGGTCGGTGATCCCGCCGAGAACGGCGTCGACATTCCTTTCCAGGACCGCCGGCACCTTCGCCGCCGCGTCCATCATGACCAGGCGGATCGAATTGCCGTCGAGCCTGTTGGCGGCGACGACCGCGGGCCAGAGCGCCGTCAGCGCATCGCCGGCGGTCACCGCCAGACGCTTGCCCTGGAGGTCGCGGATCGTCGTTATCCCGCTGTCCTTGCGCGCGACGACGCAGAAGCTCGATACGCCGACCACCGTCATCACCGCCCGCGCCGGGATGCCGCGCGAGGCGCCGAGCATCAGGCTGCCGGCATCGGCCATGGCGAAATCGTCTTCCTTCGACCCGGTGAGCTGCACCGAGCGCACCGATCCGCGCCCCTCGTTGATGGTCAGGTTGATGCCCTCTGCGGAATAGAAGCCGCGCTCCTTGCCCAACACGAAGGCGCCATGCGAGCCCCCGAGATACCAGTTGAGCCTTACGCTAGCGGCCAGGGTCTGCGCGGCGGCGCGGCGCGGCGCGACGGCCGGGGCGACCAGCGCGGCCGCCGTCGAAAGGGCGAAGGTCCTGCGTTTCATCTGCGTCTCCTCTTGCGTCGTCGTTTCGGTCTCACCGGTCGGACGCGCCTTCGCGGCCGCTGCCCCGCTGCGAGACATGCCAGGGTATCGCCAGCCGTTCGGCGAACTCGACCAGATAGTAGAGCGTCAGCCCGATCAGGCTCAGCAGCACCACGGTCGCGAAGACCGCACCCGACTGCATGTTGCCGCCATATTCCTGCAGCAGATAGCCGAGGCCGCGATCGGCGGCCACGAACTCGCTGACCACCGCCCCGGTCACGGCGTTGACGGCGCCGATCTTGAGGCCGGTGAAGACCGACGGCATCGCCGCGGGCAGCCTGATCATACGGAACAGGCGCCAGGCCCCCGCGCCGGTGGAGCGCGCGAAATCCATGATGTCCGGATTCACGCCGCGGAAGCCGGCGACGTTGTTCACCAGCATCGGAAAGAAGCAGAGCAGGAACACCATCAGCAGCTTCGAGACCAGGCCGATGCCGAGCCAGATCACGAAGATCGGCGCCAGCGCGATCTTCGGGATCACCTGGAAGGCGACGATCAGCGGATAGACGTTGCGCTCCATCCAGGCCGAGAAGGCGATGCCCATCGCCAGCGGGATGCTTATCGCCACGGCGATCGCATAGCCCAGCACGATCTGCAGCGTCGTGACCTTCGCGCCGTCGAAGATCCGGCCCCAGCGCTTCACGATTTCCTGCGCGATCGCCGACGGCGCAGGCAGCAGGTAATCCTTGATGCCGAAGCCATGCACCGCCGCCTCCCAGGCCAGGATCAGCAGCAGGGCGGCGATCAGCCCGCGCGGCAGGCGGTCGGACAGGCGCCGATGTATCGGGGGCGTTTGCATCCTCGACGGCGAACGTAGTGCGCCCCGGGGACTGGATCCAGGCCCGTCTGCGGCCAGAGCGCGCTTCGCTTCGGTGGCTGGCGTCGCGCGCAGCGCCGCCCGTCCTAAGGTGCTGCCATCCATGTGGGTCTGCCCGACCCAGTCGACGTCTCGAATCGTATTTTGCGGTAACGACGAATTCCGCTCCGATTCCGTGCGACCGGAAACCGGCCTAGACTGGCGCCATGACCCAGACCTATCGCGTGATCGACATGCATACCGCCGGCGAGCCGGTGCGCATCGTCGTCGAGGGCTACCCGGCGCTGTCCGGTGCGACGATCCTGGAAAAGCGCCGCGAGGCGCGCGAACGCCACGACGCCATCCGTCGGCTGCTGATGCTGGAGCCGCGCGGTCACAGCGACATGTACGGCGCGATACTGGTTGCGCCCGCGGCGCCCGGTGCCGCGCTTGGCGTGCTCTTCTGCCACCACGAGGGCTACAGTACGATGTGCGGCCACGCGACGATCGCGCTCGGACGCTTCGCCGTCGATCGCGGCCTGGTCCCGGCGACGGTGCCGGACACGCGTTTCGGGCTGGAATGCCCGTGCGGTGTCGTCGACGTGTCCGTCGCCATCGCCGCCGACGGCAGCCCCGGCGAGGTGTCTTTCGATTCGGT
>JBIKXN010000478.1:0-3134 GCA_044355765.1 Alphaproteobacteria bacterium | reverse complement strand
CCGTTCCCCCTTCGCCGGCATCCTGGCACAGGCGCGACTGATCGCCCGCCCGGCGCGGGATTGCAACCGCCCTCGGCGCGGACCGGGTCTTGCGGCGCGGGCGGCGCCGGCGCAGCATCCGCGCATGACGCCGCCCGCCCACGAGAACCATCGCGAGTCCGTCGCCGGCCGCGCCGACGTCGCCGACACGCCCGAGCTGGTCGCCTATTACGACGACCTCGCGCGGCGCGACGCCGGCGCGCTTTGGACAGTGGCCAACCGCATCGAGCCCTGGGAGCCCCGCTCGTCCTCGGTGCCGATGCTCTGGCGCTACGCCGATCTGCGCGCGGCGGTGCTGCGCTCGCTCGAACTGGTGGCGCCCGAGAAGGCCGGGCGGCGCGTGATCTATCTCGCCAATCCCGGGCGGCGCGACGTCGTCGCCGCGGTCGGCTGGCTCTACAGCGGGATCCAGGTGATGAACCCCGGCGAGGTCGCCTCCTCGCACGCCCATTCCGCCTCGGCCTTGCGCTTCATCATGGAGGGGCGCGGCGCCGTCACCGTCGTCGACGGCCACAAGATGACGCTGGCCGAGAACGACTTCGTCCTGACGCCCAACGGGACCTGGCACGAGCACGGCGTCGAGGCCGACGGCACGGTCTGCATCTGGCAGGACGGGCTCGACATCCCGCTGGTCAACGCGCTGGAGGCGAATTTCTTCGCCGTCCATCCGCGGCTGCGCCAGGAGGTGACCCATCCCGTCGACGACCCGACGGCGATCTGGGGCGCGCCGGCGCTGCAGCCCGCGACGCATGCCTGGGACCGCCCCTATTCGCCGCTGCTCAAATACGAATGGGCGCCGACCTACGAGGCGCTGCTGCGCCGCGCGCGCGCCGATGCCGGCTCGCCCTTCGACGGCATCCTGATGAACTACGTCAACCCGCTGACCGGCGGCCCGCCGATGCAGACCATCGGCGCCAGCATGCAGATGCTGCGGCCGGGCGAGCGCACCCGGGCCCATCGCCACACCGGCAGCTTCGTCTACCAGGTCGCCAAGGGCAGCGGCTGGTCGGTCATCGGCGGCCGCCGCTTCGACTGGCGCCCGCGCGACATCTTCGTCGTGCCCTCATGGGTCTTCCACGAGCACGCCAACGCCTCGGCCAGCGAGGATGCCTGCCTGTTCTGCTTCAACGACCTGCCGGTGATCCGCGCGCTGGGCCTGTGGCGCGAGGAGGCGCTGGCCGAGGGCGACGGCCGCCAGCCATCCGCCTGAGCCTCCGCGCCCGGCGTCGCGCATCCCGGCCCGCCGCGCCACATTGCGCGGGCGCCCGCCCCTGCAGCCGGTCGACACGGACGCAGCCGTCGCGCAGCCGCGCCAAGGGTCTGTCGCGGCGGCGCGACTTGGGCTAAGCGGCTGTCCCGCCGCACGCAGCCCAGGGTTCCATGATCCGCCTTTCCAGCATCAGCAAGCGCAACGGTCCGCAGATCCTCTTCCTCGAGGCCTCCGCGGCGCTCAACCGCGGCGAGAAGATCGGCCTGGTCGGCCCCAACGGCGCCGGCAAGTCGACGCTGTTCCGCATGATCGTCGGCGACGAGCAGCCCGACGAGGGACAGGTGATCGTCGATCGCGGCACGACGATCGGGCTGTTCGGCCAGGATGTCGGCGAGATGGCCGGGCGCAGCGCGGTGGCCGAGGTGATGGCGGGTGCCGGCGCGGTCAGCGCGGTCGCCGCCGAGCTGCGCGATCTCGAGGCCGCGATGGAGGACCCGGACCGCGCCGACGAGCTCGACGCCGTGGTTGCGCGCTATGGCGAGGTCCAGGCGCGTTTCGAGGAGCTGGGCGGCTATGCGCTCGAGGCGCGGGCGCGCGAGATCCTCGCCGGGCTCGGCTTCGCGCCGGAGATGGCCGACGGCGATGTCGGCGTGTTGTCGGGCGGCTGGAAGATGCGCGTCGGGCTCGCGCGCATCCTGCTGATGCGCCCGGACGTGATGCTGCTCGACGAGCCGAGCAACCATCTCGACATCGAAAGCCTGATCTGGCTCGAAGGCTTTCTCGCCGCGCATGAGGGCGCGCTGCTGATGACCTCGCATGACCGCGAGTTCATGAACCGCGTGGTCTCGAAGGTGATCGAGATCGACGGCGGCGAGCTCAAGACCTATTCGGGCGACTACGAGTTCTATGACCGCCAGCGCGCGCTCGACGAACGCCAGCAGCAGGCGCAGTTCGAACGCCAGCAGGCGATGCTGGCCAAGGAGGTCGCCTTCATCGAGCGCTTCAAGGCGCGCGCCTCGCATGCCGCGCAGGTGCAGAGCCGGGTCAAGAAGCTGGAGAAGATCGAACGCGTCGAGCCGCCCAAGCGCCGCCAGACCGTCTCTTTCGACTTCCCGCCCGCGCCGCGCTCCGGCGACGACGTCGCGATCCTGCGCGGCGTCGCCAAACGCTATGGCAGCCGGAGGATCTACGACGGTCTGGATTTCCGCATCCGCCGCCGCGAGCGCTGGTGCGTGCTGGGCGTCAACGGCGCGGGCAAGTCGACGCTGCTCAAGCTGGTGGCCGGGACGACGACGCCGGACGAAGGCAGCGTCGCGATCGGCGGCAGCGTCAAGATGGGCTATTTCGCGCAGCATGCGATGGAGCTGCTGACCGGGGATCGCACGGTCAAGGAGACGCTGGAGGACGCGTTCCCGCGCGCGGGCCAGGGCTCGCTGCGCACGCTGGCGGGCTGCTTCGGCTTCTCCGGCGACGAGGTCGAGAAGCGCTGTCGCGTCCTGTCGGGCGGCGAGAAGGCGCGCCTGGTGATGGCGCTGATGCTCTACGACCCGCCGAATTTCCTGGTCCTGGACGAGCCGACCAACCATCTCGACATGGCGACCAAGGAGATGCTGGTCGCCGCGCTGGCCGCCTACGAAGGCGCGATGCTGTTCGTCTCCCACGACCGCCGCTTCCTCGCCGCGCTCTCCAACCGCGTGCTCGAGGTCACGCCCGACGGCGCGCGCGAATATGGCGGCGGCTACACCGAGTACGTCGCCAGCACCGGCCAGGAAGCGCCAGGCCTCCACGGCCGCGTCTGAGGGCGTGGGGCCGGGGCGGCCGATCGGCTCAGGAAGCTGCGTTCCGCAGGCTGCCGATAGGCGCGCGGCACCGGCGCGAGGCCGCA
>JBIKXN010000477.1:0-3137 GCA_044355765.1 Alphaproteobacteria bacterium | reverse complement strand
TCGCGGTGATATGCGGCGGCTCGTCGTTGGGCATGGCATCGAACGCCGAGTTGCCCTGTGCCGCCTTGATCTGCGCGACGATATCCTGGCTGTCGGACGGCACGAGGCGCACACGCAGCCCCGCGTGGCGCCGCTCCATCTGGTCGCCGAGCCAGCGATGCGGTTCGGACAACCGGCCGGGATACGTGACGATCACGAGTTCGCGCGCGGTCTGCGCACGCAGGATGCCAGGGGCGGCGATGGTGCCGGCGGCGATGCCAGCGAGGGTCGAACGGCGGGAGATACGGGTCATCGATGTCTCCATTGCGGGGGCGGGTGAGAATGCGAACGGGCATCTCCGCGCTACCGGCGCGGATGGCGGGCGCGCGGCGCCGCGCAACATGCGGACGCAGACCGCGCCGAAGGACCGGCACATGGGCCGGTCCGCGGTTCAGAAGCGGGAACTTCGTCCGGCCGACAGCATCGCGACGAAGGCGCGCGAAGAGCGGGAGCGGCGGCGCCATCCTACGCGGCCGCGCGGACGCCGCCCGGAGGCGGGACGCAGCTTTCGGCTCGACTTGAGGCTCGCGCAGGCCATAAGGAGTCTTCCCATGTACGCCGGGCGATCCGCAAGACCGCAGCGCGCCCGGCCATGCCTCGAATCGAGGCAGCGGAGGCCCAATTGTCGACCACTCCAGGACTCGTCGAGGCCGACTGGATCCTCGAAGGCTTCGATTCCCGGGACGCGCCGATCCTGCATCGCGACGCGGCCCTGCTCATCGAATCGGGGATCGTCGTCGCGATCCTGCCGCGGGACGAGGCGCGCCGCGCCGCCCCTGGCGCCATCGCCCTGGGCGGGCGCGGGCGCGTCGCGATCCCTGGACTCGTCAACGCGCATCACCATGTCGGGACCACCCCGCTGCAACTCGGCTCTCCGGATCATCCGCTCGAAACGTGGTTCGCCAGCCGCCTGGGACTGCGCGATGTCGATCTGCGGCTGGACACGCTCTATTCCGCCTTCGAGATGATCGCGAGCGGCGTGACTACCGTGCAGCACCTCCACAGCCGGGCACCGGGCGGGACCGACCAGGTCGTGGCCGCTGGCCGCACCGTTCTAGACGCCTACCGTGAGATCGGGATGCGCGCCTCCTATTCGATGGCGCTCAGGGACCAGAACCGCCTCGTCTACATGGACGACGACGCCTTCGTCGCCGGGCTTCCGGAACCGCTGCGCGGTCCGATGAAGGCCTATTTCGCGCGCTTCACGCTGCCCCTTGCCGAGCAGCGCGCCGTCTACGAGGCGCTGCGTGCGGCGGTCGCGACGGAGCGGCGGCTGGCGGTTCAGCTCGCGCCCGCCAATCTGCACTGGCTGTCGGATGCGGCACTCGAACTCGCGGCGACGCTGTCGGCGCGCGACGACGCCAGGATGCACATGCATGTCGTCGAGACGCCTTACCAGAAGGCCTATGCGCGGCGGCGTACCGGCGGTACCGCGATCGGGCATCTCGCGCGCTTCGGACTGCTCTCCCCGCGCCTGACGATCGGTCATGCGACCTGGTTGACCGAAGCCGACATCGAGCACTGCGCGCATGCAGGCGTGCATGTCTGCCACAATTGCAGCTCGAACCTGCGGCTGAAGAGCGGCACGGCGCCGGTGAACCGGTTTCTCGCGCGCGGGATACCGGTGGCGCTCGGCATCGACGAAGCGGGTATCAACGACGACCGCGACATGCTGCAGGAGATGCGGCTGGCGCTGCGGATCCATCGCGAGCCGGGGATCAATGCTCCCTGTCCGACGCCGGCCCAGATCCTGCGCATGGCGACCGAGCGCGGCGCGGCGACCACGCCCTTCGGAGCACGGATCGGACGCCTGTCCGCGGGCTGCGAGGCCGATGTCGTGCTGTTCGACTGGGACGCTGTCACCTTCCCCTACCAGAGCGTCGAGATTCCGCCGGTCGACGTGCTGGTGCAGCGGGCGAAAGGCGCAGCCATACGCAGCGTCCTGGTTGCCGGCGAAGAGATCTATCGCGACGGGACCTTCCTGCGCGTCGATCGCGACGCGGCGATGGCGGAGATCTCCGCGCGCTTCGCCCAGCCGCTATCTCCCGCCGAAGAGGAGCGCCGTCAGCTGGCACGCGACATCTTTCCGCATGTGCGGGCGTTCTACGACGGTTGGCTCGACGACCTCGGCGACGATCCGTTCTACCGCGGCTCGGGCCGGTTCTGAGGCATACGCGCGGCGAAAGCCGCGGCGATCCCGGCACGCGTCGCGATCCAGATCTCGTCGCGGCGCGCCGCCAGCATTTCGAGGATCCCGGCGAATGCGGGAAACCGCGCCGGCCGGCCGACGATCCGCAGGTGGAACCCCAGGTTCAGCAATCGCGGCTTCCCCGAGCGCGCCTCGGCCAGCAGCGTCGCCAGCGCGTCCGCGGCGTAGTCGACCATCTCCTTCGCCCGCACGAAGCCGTTGGGATGGAAGAACTTCATGTCGTTGCTGTCGAGCGCGTAAGGCACGACCAGAAGACGGCGCCCTATCGTTTCGTCCCAGTAGGGCAGATCGTCGTCGAAACCGTTGGAGGTGTAGGCGAAGCCACGCTCGATCAGCAATTCCCTGGTCCAGACGCTTTCGCTGCCGCGGCAGAAGAACCCCACGGGACGGGTACCGGTGGCGGCGGAAATCGCGGCGATGCACCGGTCGAGATCGGCCGCCTCGCTGGCGCGGTCCGCGTAGTCGGCATGCGGGCGCCAGCGCCAGCCATGGACCGCCATCTCGTGGCCGGCGCGCGTCACCGCGGCGGCGAGCGCCGGCACCCTGGCGACCGCCTGCCCGCAGGCGAAGAAGGTGGCGGGCAGACGACGCTCCTCGAGCGCGGCCAGCATCCGCCACAGACCGGCGCGCATCCCATAGGCGAAGATCTGCTCCTGGCCGATGTCGCGCGTGCCCGGCGCGACGACGCTGATGACCTCGCCGATCCGCTCGCTCTCCGGATCGCCGTCGCCGACCTGTCGCTCGGCGCCCTCCTCGAAGTTGACCACGACGGAAACCGCGAGGCGGCTGCCGTTGGGCCATGTCAGATCGGGCCATGCGCCGGCATAGCCGAGCAGATCGCGCTCCATCTGGTCCCTCTCCTGCTTTGGCGGCATGCTCGGGCGGTTCT